>JBAZEV010000147.1:0-3832 GCA_041653695.1 Bathyarchaeia archaeon | reverse complement strand
TTTTTTCTTTACCATTACATCGCGTAAATATTCTTTAGCGGTACTGAGCATCATGCCCCTTACAGCGCGGCAAACTTCTCTTGCCGCTTTATGGGATACTTTAAGTTCTCTTCCGCTGGCTTTCGCTGTTTTTTCTGGATTTAATGTTTCTTGAATGATGGAGTATCCCCATTTTGGCATTTCTATATCTCCGATGCGCAAACAAACACGTAAAAGCGATTTATATGGCTTTCCGTATCACAACTAAGATTTTACTCTTAACTAGACTGTTAATATCCCTGCGAGGGATCAATTCGAACGCGTGAGGTGTGTACTGTTTTGGATTACGTTTAATCTTTTATAGTTTGCTCATAAAACTCTATTTGGAAAGTAATTTAGTGCTTTTTTAGGCTAACTTGTGTGAACTACGCTTGTTGTATTTGATGCTAAACCTGATAGGCATGGCTCTATGCATTGTTCACTGCATGCTTATGTTGTGAGGTGCATGTTTTTTCGCATTTAAGGTAGTCTAAATCAAGCAAAAAACTCAAGAGACAGGCAATAACATGGAAAACACTCAAGCAACCAGGTGTCGCTGACGGCACAATCGCACACAGTTTAGAGGTTTGCCTGTAAAAGTTTGGATCTTAAAACAAGAAAAAAGAAAGAGAAAGGGGAAAAGGTTTCGTTTGATTCTTATCTGTGAAAACTCAATGAACCAAAGCGCTTCTCATTTTTACGTAAGAATGCACTTTCGACGCCTGTAACGACAGCCATAACTGAAACTGCACCTTGCAGATCTTTGTCAACTCTTGCGCCCCAGATAATTTTTGTATTTGGAGGCAATGAGCGTTTCATGATTTCAGCTGCACGGTTAACTTCAGTCAAGGTAAGGTCCTCTCCACCAGATACGTGAATAAGTAAACCTTTTGCTTTTGTAACGTCTTCGATGTCAAGTAGACGGCCGTTTAGAGCTTTTTCTACTGCTTGCTCAATCCTTGTTTCGCCGACGCCTTCGCCGATGCCTATTGAAGCTAAGCCTGAATCTGTCATGACTGCTTTCAAGTCTGCATAGTCTAAGTTTATGAGACTTGCTGTGGTGATGGTTTCAGTTATTCCTTTAACGAACTTACCGATTGTGGTGTTAGCAACGCCTAAGGCTTCTTTGACTGGTAAGTTACCTGCAACTTTGACTAATCGGTTGTTGTCAATTACGACGACTGTATCGCATACTTCTTTCAACCTGTTTAGACCTTTTTTAGCTGAAGCCATTCTTGCGGTTTCAATTTCGAACGGAAGAGTAACCACACCTACTATCAATGGAGCGGTTGGGTTTCCTGCACATTTTTTGCGTAAAACATCAGCTAAGCCGACAATTGCGCCTGTTCCAGTTCCGCCACCTAAGCCTGCAACCATGAATATGATGTTTGCTCGGGATAGTTCGTGGAGAACTTCATTTTGGGTTTCGTAGAGAGCTTTTTCTCCTACCTCTGCATAACCTCCACTGCCAAGTCCTCTTGTGAGTTTTTCGCCGATCAAAATTCGTTTGTCTGCTTTGCAAATTCTAAGGTGAGTTGCGTCTGTGTTTACTGCTATTAGTTTGCCGCCTGTTATTCCTTTTTCTTTGGCCCAGGTGATAACGTTGCATCCTGCTCCGCCTAAACCGACAGCGATGACTGATGGTGCTGCCATCCTTGCGTATTTTTCAATTTTTTCGTCTTGTGTTTCCACGTAGGGCGTTTCGACAAATTGATAAGGTTGTTCTGCCTCTTGTGGGTGTTCTTCTACATTGTTTTTCATTTTTTTTAGTTCCCTCATGTATATTAAGAGTTACGATTTAATACATTAGATTTAAGCATTTATATATAAGCATTATGCAGCAACAATAACCAGCACCAATCTGCACAACACAAATACACACGACAATCCTGATTAGTAATATACCTTATATAGGACTTACATTAAAAAAAGCAGCGGTAACCTCATCATGAAAAGACTGTCACTAATGAAAAAATTCATGCAAAACTACGTAGGCAAAGGAGTCCGCCTCATAATAAAAGAAAAAAACGACATATTCAAGGTACATACAATCGAAATCATGCAAAAAACCGATAACACCTGCCCAGTTAAAGACATCCCAGTCGGCGACTACTTCATTCACCTATTAGCAACAAATCCCAAAGGAAATGAAGCATCAATAGTTTGCGATTGGACAGAAGCTCTTCTAAAAGATCTCATGGCAAGCTATAAGGATGCAAAAGACGCAGACGCCTCACAAATCGTCATGTCAAGAGACATGCTTGGTGAAAACTCAAACAAATGGCTGCTGACCTGGAGTGCTCCAATAGAACCGGAAAAAGAAGACCCAATAGGCTACATCCGCTAAAACCTTTTTTAAACTCGAAAAAAATCACACATATTTCTTTTCTTGACCGATTCTTTTAGTGGAATAAACGTTAAGTTTCATGATTGTTTCAAAGCCAAAGGCATAATTTATGTTTAGCAACGCCTTTAACTGCAGATGGCTTGCCTAATTTATGATCAAACAATCAGCAGTTTGTGAAGGTAATGTCTACTTATTTTAACGAAGTTTGGAATAATTCAAGCAACGCAAGCATTCTTGTTCAAGGTTAATTTGATAATCTAAGAAAGCGCCGATAAGTCTAAAACTTGAGCAATTTTGAAAAACAAAAAAGTGATAGTTCCTTTCGCATGCTTGTAGCATAAAAAAATAGGGTTAGATTGCCATTACCCTGTGCCGGATATTAGAATGTTCACGCTAAAAGTAGTTACTCCGCTTATACCTGAAGCCACCGCTAATGTAAGCTCTGCAGATATTATTTGACCAGCAGCCAAAACTGTGCCTTCCCTGTTCCAAGTGATTGCTACAGAGTTGCCAGCTGTTGCAGGGTTCCAACTTGAAGTTGACATTGAAAGTGTTAGCGGAATGTCGCCCGTATTTTTGATATAGATTGTTTGTGAAACAGACGAGCCTGGAGACACCGCTCCCCAGCTAATTGCGCTTAAAGGTATAGCGCAATTACTGTCCCAAAACACGCCCAGGTTTGCTGTTGCTGTTGTTATGGTTCCTGAAGAAGTGATGTTTTGGGTAATCGTCAGCAAGCCAAGCGTTGAAAGCGACAGAACCATCACTACAACGATTATTGCTAAAAAAACATGTGTAGATATTTGTTTCAAAAAAAAGTGTTTCACGAGAAATGCTCCAATTTAATGAATTAACGCCAGTTATTTAATCGTTTGTTGGTGGCAAGCATATAATACAACTGCTGATTGCTTATAATATTTAAGTAAACTTTCGACTACAAAATTTTACAGAAGGCACCAAATTAGCCATATATTTGCATCACTATAAACTGGTTATCGTTTGCTTCACACTTTTTAGTTACGACTAGCATATAATTGAGTGCATCACGTTTGTAAGGAAGACTCTATTTTGGTGCCTCGTCTAAAAACGCGCTTATCAGCCAAAGATTTAGCTTTAATCAGCCTTTTCAGCGCATTATGGGCAACTTTGAACTTGACAGTGGCACCGTTAGGTTTCCGCTTGCTTATGCTTCCAATAACCCATGGCACAATAACCTTTCTAACGTTGCTGCTGGCGGTTTGGGCGACAGAAAAGTTTGGCTCAGCAGCCCTGGTTGGAATAATAGGCTCCATCATAGTCTTGCTTACTGGGGGTCCTCTTCCAGTCATAGGCTTCGGGTTAGCCGCCCTACTTTTTGACCTCTTGCTCTTCAGCAGTCATCATAAAATTAACTTAAAACTTGGAAACTTAGCCACAGCATTTTTTGCAACAATAATAAGCGCCTACTTTGCCGGAGCATTCAACGGG
>JBAZEV010000146.1:0-3836 GCA_041653695.1 Bathyarchaeia archaeon | reverse complement strand
ACGCCCTCGGCAACGGGTAATGTTAAACCAGCAACGGTTACCTTGATGCCTGCACGTCTGAGAATATCTACAACGGTTATTGTTTCGATTTCTTCAAAGCCAGTTGCCACAAAAACCAGTGCTTTAACCAAATGAAATCCCCGTTTATATCCATATTATAGACTTTTAAACTTCTGGTTGAGTTGATGCTACTGCTGTTGTAGTTCTTCTACCAGTTTGGTTATCTGTTCTATGACGTATTCGTTGATTTTTTGTCCCTTCTTGGGGTTTGCTATTGTTGGGTCGCCCATTACGCCGCTGGGGAAAAACCGTTCAGGGTCAGCAGTGATTTCGAATCTGGGCATATCAGGGTAGTTGCATACGCCTTTGTCTTTAATCAAATCAGGGCGAATCGCCATCACACGCGATGTTTCGATGGTACCCGCATGCGAATCGCGGGCGTCAAACTCGACGCCTTTGAGGTCAAACGCAAAATCGTAATCGGAGCAAACCATAATTCTTGGACGCTCTTTTTGGTTCATATGGTTAGTTACAACTGTTTTTGCCGCCAATTTAATCGCGGTCATATGTGAACTGCCAGCATGACCCGTAATAACAAGTAACCGTTTGAAGCCGTTGCGGATAAAATCGTCCAAAATATTGGTCATTATGCTGCGCAGGGAATCAAAACTAATGGTTATAGTACCCGGAAAGTTCCGCGTCGAACTGCAAAGACCATACCGCAACGGCGGCGCAACAAGGCAACCAGTTTTTTTGGCAACACCCAACGCAACATACTCTGCTTGAAGGCTATCGGTGCTAAGCGGCAGATGGGTACCATGTTCCTCGATGCTTCCACAGGGGATAATAACAACGGTTCCATCTTTAGCTGCCTTTTCTGCCTCAGGCATGCTTAAATCGTCAAACCAATACGTTTTGTTCTTGCTTGAATCTGCACACATAACTTTCTCTCCTTATTCGTAACCAAAACAGTATAATCTATTTTCTACCCGTTATTTGAACTCTACCTTGATCTTGTCAAAAACAATATTTTAGCGTTCCAACCCTGAAAAGAATAATGAGGTGTTAACCCGTATCTTATTCACCCAGACTTTACACATAGTTGTAGTCTAATAGCAGTTCATTGTTGAAAACGGCCTTTTTCTTTCGTAATACGGGTAAACTGCGTTTATTCACAACTGCGTAAATATTGCCTCAAAATTCCAGTTGTCACCCAAAATAATCCGCAGGCAATAGACATTGAATCCCATTTCCTTCTCCTTTGAAGCGTCTTCACATTTTTTCTTAAATATTTTATAGTATTCAGAGTCGTTAAAGCATGTTGTAGATTCAGACCTTTGAGTTTTGACATCTATCAAGCAAGGGCAAGCTTCGAATCGGTCGCCCATTTTTTGTATTTTTAGGGCAAGAAAATTCCATCTGAAAGTAAGATTTACCTGCTCATCGGTTAGAATTTTTTCTTTGTAGTAGTGTTCGTCTTCATTTGGTAGCAGACACGAACCATGCCTAATTTGATTCGGAGAAATAAAACTGGAAATATTAATTATTTCATCTCCAGCCATGTACTGTAAATGAAATGGTTTAACAATCCTCCAAAACCCAGCTTTATGTAAAGCCCAGAAAGCAATGTTTTCACCTACATCTCCAATTACCCAAGAACGCAATGCATTTGATGATGTTCCAGCATACACAATTTCTGGTAATTCACATAGATTTCCCTTAATCAGAGTTGCATTCATTTTTCCAACTTCACTCAATTGTTGTGATTTTTTCGTTTTATTACTTTGTTACTTTCTGCACCATTCAACATTTTCCTTAAAGGTAACTGGGCATTTACATGGTTACGTTTGTAAACAGTGATACATACTCCGTGATCACGTTTACCCAACAATTAGATACAACCCATAATTACACTTAAAGTTATGTAATTAGGTAGGTAGGTGAGTGAAACTTTGGTTTTGATGAAATGTCAACACTGCAATTACACATGGGATTACAGCGGCACGAATGACTTTTATGTAACTTGCCCCAAGTGCCGCTACAAAGTTAGGATGTCTAAAGAAACAGCTCAAACGTTACGCAAAAAAAGACTGGATCAAGAGTCAAAAATCAAAACTTTGAAAGAACAACAACCAGTAAAATTACTAGGCATCGCTGGAATAGTGAATAAGACGGTAGATGCCCACAAACACGACAAAACAATGTTAATTCAAGACCTTCTAGATTTGCAAAACAGTTTTGGTTGGCTTCCAAGGGCAATGTTATCGGAAATAAGCAAACAACAAGAAATCCCAATTAGCAATGTGTACGAGACAGCAACATTTTACAAGGCGTTCTCTCTGGCGCCCCGAGGCAAACACGTAATCAAGGTGTGCATGGGAACTTCATGTAAAGTTCGAGGTGCTGATATGATCTATGACAGAATACATAGAATTCTAGGCATAGAACGCGGTGAAACAACCCCAGACGGTAAATTTAGCCTCGAAACCGTCAACTGTGTAGGATGCTGCGCATTAGGTCCAACAATTACTATAGACGAAGAATTTCATGGAAACCTGAAAGTTGCTCAAGTAAAAAAAGTTCTATCAAAATACAGTTAGGTGACAGATTATGGGAATAATTAAATGGTTGAGTTCACCAGAAGACTTCGAATTCCTTCGCCAAAACATTGAATCTCTTCGCGAACCAAACAAGCCCACTGTTTCAGTCTGTGTAAGCACAGGTTGCGTTGCCCTCGGCGCTTTGGAAGTTATAGAAGCCTTCAAAGCTGAACTGGACAAACAAGACCTAAACGTTGCAGTGAATGTTATGGACACGGGATGTGTAGGCTTCTGCGAACAAGGACCCCGAGTAACGGTTTATCCAGAAGAGATATGCTACTTCAAGGTTAAACCCGAAGACGTCCCAGAAATTGTTTCTAAAACCATCCATGAAAAAGAGATTGTAACCAGACTGCTCTACAAAGACCCATCCACGGGTAGAGCAATAAAAAAGCTGGAAGATATACCATTCTACAAACACCAGCATAGATTACTCCTTGAAAACAACGCTAAAACAGATCCGAAAAGCATCGAGAGCTACATTGCCTTAGGAGGATACGGTTCTCTCATTAAAGCACTGTTCAAGATGACACCCGAACAAGTGCTGGAGGAAGTTAAGAAATCAAACTTGCGGGGTAGAGGAGGCGCAGGATTTCAAGCAGGGACAAAATGGGAGAATACACGAAACGCTCATGGGGAACCTAAATATGTCATCGCTAACTGCGACGAGGGAGACCCCGGAGCATTTATGGATAGAACACTAGTGGAAAGTAACCCTCACAGCGTAATTGAAGGACTTACAATTGGAGCATATGCAATTGGAGCAAACCAAGGCTTTGTCTACGTACGCGACGAGTACCCAATAGCCGTAAAAAACATTTGCACAGCCATAAAACAAGCCGAAGAGTATGGACTGTTAGGAGAAAACATAATGAACTCGGGTTTCAGTTTCGGCGTTAAGGTTCACAAAGGTGCTGGAGCTTTTGTTTCAGGAGAATCCAGTGCGCTCATGGCAGCCATCGAGGGAAAAGTTGGTGCGCCCAGACCCAAATATGTTCATACCTCTGAGAAGGGTGTCTGGGATAAACCCAGTTGTCTTAATAATGTGAAAACATGGGCTAACGTTCCCATGATAATTTGCAAAGGCGCAGAGTGGTTCACAAGTATAGGAACTAAAGGTAGCAGTGGAACTAAAATTTTTTCTCTAGTTGGAAAGGTTAACAACACAGGTTTGGTGGAAGTGCCAATGGGCATAACCCTTCGAGATTTAATCTTCAATATAGGAGAAGGAATACG
>JBAZEV010000145.1:0-3901 GCA_041653695.1 Bathyarchaeia archaeon | reverse complement strand
TAAAATTAAACCTTTTCAGTTAAAAACAATCGAAGACCCTGAACAAACAATTCAAGAAACAGAAAACCAAGCCACCCCTGAACCAGAACAGGCAAACGAGCCACAAACAAGCAACTCAACAAAAAAACGCGTAGAAGAATACTTGGAAGAAATCTTAATGGGTAAAAAACAGCCGTTTGAAGGCGTAAAAATCCACATCAAAATCAAAGGCTCATTCACAATTCTTGGAACACAAACAACCCCAGACAGCATATTCGAATACAAATACCCCAACACCACCACAGAAGAAGATGAACCCGAACCGCCACAAGCCCCACCTGAACCCGAACCAGAAATAAAACGGTTATTCAAGAGGTAACAAAAATGTTTGAATCATTGAAAGACCACGCACAAGACGCTTTAATGCTCCTAACCCTAACAGGCTCATTCGCTTGGCTAATGATTGCAACCAGATTCTTCAACAAAGAAACAGCCGACATAATAGGGCCAGTCGGCTACTTTGCCATAATCTTTGTAGGCATAGGAGGCTCAACAGTTCTAATCCGCGAACTCGTAAACAGTTACCCCTACATTGGAATGCTTGATCGCACAACAAACCTAACCTACGAACTGTACCTTCAAGACAGCGATGAAGCAGTCGAACGTAAAATAGGACCAAACAAGTACGCTGCAACCCTGCCCTTACGGTTCGCCCAAAACTTTCCCGAATATGGTAAACGTGACAAAATAGTTCTACATTACACTGGAAAACACGCTGACAACTTCCTTTTCAGAGCTGGACAAGCATTTTGGAATGGAATGCCAGTACAGCATCCGCAAACAGAGTTTATAGTGGTTTCTCAAGCACCCAAAGCAACAGTAGCGATAGACCACGGTGAAACAACCCCAGTATTCTTTTTAGAAAACAGCAGCAAAATGCATTCGCCAGTTAGCATGACAGAAGATTTTAGTGTTGCAGATGATGAATCTCTGCTTAAGAAACCAGTAAAAGAGTTAGTTGAAATAATCAAAAGCATACGTGACCAACTTAAAATCAAAGTTAAAGAATCAGACGAGGCGAACAGGCAAAAATTCGAGTGGCACCAAAGAGGAATCAGCGCAGAAGAAATGACGGACCAGCAGCGAGTCGAAATAGATTCTATGCATGAAATAAAAACTAACTTTGCTGAAGCCGTTGACGGAAAACTAATGATGCTACTGTACATTTATGGTGGAATCAAAAACGCTTGGAACGCGACACGTAGCGGTAGAAAACTGCCTTTCTTGAACAAGTGGGTTATCATTGGCGCGGTTGCATTAGCTGGCATTGTTTACGTTTCGTTGAATCCTGAAATCAGCACTGGCATAGGCGTATGGTTTAGCAGTACAGTGAACCAGTTTGTAGCAATCATTATGATGGCTCTGGTGGTTGCTGGAATCTACATTGTGTACAGTAAAAAGCTTAAGAAGCCATTCTAGGGAGGTGAAAAACTTGAACAGAAAACACAAAATAACCCTTGCAGTCGCCGTCACTATAGCATTAACCGCGCTCTTGTTCACTCCGATATTAACTGTTGAAGGCTTAACCTTTGCAGGAGAAACCGACATACCAGACACATTCAACTTCATAGCTCTAATCGGCTACAGCGATATAGCCTTTTCAGACGCATCATTCACCATAGACCAGTACACCTTTGAATGCAAAACCGTAAAAAGCAACTACGTGTCAGGCGAAACCGTTGAGAACACTACAGTCCACAAGCTAAATCTTGAACTGGAAAACGTCAACGTCAAAACCGACAGTTTCAACGTAGTAGTAGGCAGGCTAACGCTTTCCCTCTATCTACAGTATGACACGGACAAAATGCAGTATTACGTTGACTCAACCACACAGACCAGTATAGCAGACTGGATAACTACAGCAGCAAGCAACATGGAGGGCTTAATACAGTGAGCGAAAAAAAAGGCTTTTTCAGTAGGCTATTTGGCAGACAAAACAAAGCAGGCTACAACGACATACTAAAAGAACTAAACATACGAATGCTAAAAGACGAACGTTTCGCGCTCAGAGTCGAGGACTACCAAGAATTTTGCAATTGCATAAAAGACTATAGTACAGTTAAGTTGCCAAAAAATAAAGAAGATAGTGGCCAAGCAAGTGATAAAACACGCCATTTAACGCCAGAAGAAATCGTGAGTATAACCAGCGACCAAGCAAGCGACATAAACAATAAGCTGCAGCAATCCGCTATTCCCTATGGCAGAGCAGGCGATAGTAATAAGCAATGGTACAGTGACATGATTAGCAACTGGAACACGCTCTACAGCACTTTCATGTTGCCCTTTATTTCTACTACGCAAGCAACCATAGAACGCTTAAACACCCGTGGCAGCTACAAGCCCGACACCCAAAAGAAGCAGGCGGTCCAGAAATTGCGTTACTTTTTTGAAAGCATCTATCTTGATTGTGCCTTAACTGTGGGTGCGCTTAGCTGGTTTGGTGAGGATGTTACACCGCAATGGATAGGAGCAATACAAACAATTCCAGTACTGCAACAAGGTGGAGGGCAAGTAATAACAGGTTCTGGAGGTAGAAACAGTGAAGGCGATGGCCAAATGCGTAAGCCAGAACGACCGGGCTACCCTGAAAAAATAACAAATGAGGTCTAAAAATGAGCAAGCAACAAGCACTAGAACAAATAATGACTCCAAAAATAGATGAAAAAGGGGAGGTACAACTCTATGAGCCAGGACAAGTTCCGCCATACTGGAAGGAATTTGCTGATAGAAGCGGAATAGGAATCTTAAGGTTAGCCTTAACTTTTGGCTTAATAATCCCTGAATACACAATGAAAGACTACATTCTATATGCTGTCGAATCAAAAAGCGGATACGAAACTGTTGACATCTGGGGATGTCAAGGCAGTAAAAAATCTTGTAGAACAATGATTATCAGCCATTGGTGTTACGGCAAAAACAGAGAAGATTATGACGCATGGGATAAAGTGTTAAACAACATGGTTCTAATGCCAGATGCACACGAATTTTCAGGTTATGAGAACAGAGGATTCTTGCAGAAAATGAAAAGTATAAGCAAAGGTGAAGTTGTACCATTAGTAGCATGGGATGACATAACCGTCAATATGCCCAGTTCCACATTCAAAACAGACATAGACATTTACGGCGCTGTAGATTCAGCATGGGCAGCGATACGCACAAAAATCAAAGTGATGCTTCTCAACAACCCATTAATAGATAGGCTTGGCAGAAACATAAAAGACAACATAACAATGGAATGCTACATTGGCAGAAACCAAGTGGAGCAAGTAGAGCGATTCATAAGACTGCCCGGGTTAAAATCTATAGAAAGCAACTTCTTTAAAATCCTAGTTGAGCCACTACACCAATTTGACTACACTTACGTGCCAAAAAACGTCTTTGAAGAATACTTTGAGTTACGAAAAGAAATCGCTGACTTTGCAATTCAACGAATGGGTAAAGCATTCAAAGACGAATCAGCCCTACTAGAAGACATGATGACTCCAATACAAATAATGAATGAAATAAGAATAGCACCAACAAGCCTAAACGACATGATAAAAAGAAACTTTCTGCCACACGAAAAAGTAAACGGCAAAATCTACATATCCAAAAAAGACTTTGAAGACTTCAAAAAATGCTACCTTAACAACCCACGCATAAGCAGCAAGGCTAAACAACAACAATAACCCTTTTTTCCACACACATAACAAAACAACACCTAACCCTTCTGAATAACTAATATACTAAGACTTTCCACACACCCACCCCACCACTACAATATATTAGGATACTTTTAAAAACCATGAAAAAACAAGAAGTACCATGAAAATATCATCAGTAAGACATAAATAAGATATGTCTTATAGATTCTTCTAGTGAG
>JBAZEV010000144.1:0-3906 GCA_041653695.1 Bathyarchaeia archaeon | reverse complement strand
AAACTTAAGCGTAACCACAGCGGTATGGTTCAAATTATAATCGGCGCGGTTCTCGCTCTCATTATCGGCGGTGTCCTGTTAATGGTTGGTGTCCTTGTTCAAGTAGGAGTGCATGATGCTATTCCTGCCCAGACCGGTGCAGCCAACCAAACCATTGAGGGAATTAACACAGCGGTCCTCGGTGGCTACGACTTGATGACTGTGTTGCCTACTGTACTGGCGGCTGGAGCAATCATTTCAGCGATTATAGGCGGCTTCCTGGTTTATCGCGCTCGACAATAGCCATAGTTTGCGCTTAACAATTCCTCTCTTTTCTTTTTTTGTTTAAACGTTTAATGGGTGGGTGAATTATGAAAGGTAAGGGTTGTAGTGGGGTTAGTCCTGTTCAGGTTCGTATGGGTACGGAGCATGAACTTGAGCATACTTCGAGTAGGCGTGTGGCTAAACGTATTGCATGTGACCATCTATCTGAGTTTCCCAGTTATTATACTGCGTTGAACAAGATGGAAGCGAGTCTTAAGCATAGTAAACGTTAAACGTACTTTTTTCGCACAATTTTTACGAAACTGTTAAATAGCAAGCATTTATATTACGTTATTCGTGAAAACCGTTAACGTTTCTAACGAAAATCACAAGTGGCTGGTTAATTCTAAACTCGATAACAGATTGAAAACTATCGATGACGTTATTACGCGGATTCGTAAAAGAGGGATTTCGCTTTCATGAGTCAAATTTTTAAAGTTAACAGAAAAACGTTTAGTTTATTGTTTATCATGGCTTTACTGTTAAGTCTTTTTGCGGTTTTAATAAAAATTCCAATAGTGCACGCCGCGGATACATTTGTTACTGATATTTCTGTTGTTAATCCTGAAAACATCACGTACACATCAAGCACTGTGGATTTTGAGGTTTCAACGGCTGGAAGCAACGACACAGGCATTGCTGTTCAAGTTGCGCTCTATAATAACAGTGTACAAGTTGGAAGCAACCAGACAAGCTTAACAGGGTCATTCACAGGCTTAACCAACGGAACACACACGATAGCGGTTTCAGCCATAGGAGACAACTTGGCAACAGATTATGAAACAGTTGTTTTCACCGTGGCTATTCCAGAAGATACCTATTTTATCACGGTTACGCCTGTCGCGCCAGCGAACACGACTTACTCAACTTCAAGCATCCCCATTAACGTAACCACCACCACAAACGGCACGAACCCCATCACCACATGGAACATTCAATTCTCAAACGGAACATGGCTGTATGCTGAAAACCAAACTTATACAGTGGCTACAACGGCAACGATAAACGAAAACTTAACCGCTACCTTTCACGCATGGGCTAATAACACGGAAGGCTCAATAAGCGATGCAACCGTAACCTTCACGGTTCTGCTTGAAGAGGAACCAGAACCAACTCCAACCCCGACAGCAACACCTACAACCGAATCTACCATTGACGTTTTAATGTTTGTTTTCCCATTAATCTTCGCCTTCATATTTAGCATTCTAACCTTCCATTCCAGAAGTGACGCTTTAAAACGTCAAGACCCAGCTAACTACGCAGGCATATTCTACGCTGCTTTTGCTATGGTGTTATGGTGGCTTTCTGGAATTATTTGGCCTGCCATTGCTACTAGCGCCATGTTTATTCCTATTGCTTACTTGTGGTTTGGTGTAGGCTTTATTTTCTTGGCTGTGCTGGTTGCTTTCGTGTTTCTGGTTTTGAAAGCAGCGATTGAAACTAAAGGAGAAGGCAAGTTAGTGATTAGGGACATGGGTTCGGAGGATTACTGAAAATGCATTTGTTGAATCGCGGAAAATCAAATGAGGATAAAGGACTGCTTGAGGCTTACGCTAACACTTTTGTAGCTGCTAACTCTTCAACGGCTACTGACGCTGAAATGCGTAAGGAACTTGAAATTAACATTCACATGATAGAAGACGAGGTCTTGCTGAAAAAGCTGGATGCATTATGTGTTGTCACCGTTAATGTACAGGTGTACAATGATGATTGTTCAGTTTTGAAGGATAAGGATGGTCAGCCAGTATTCAAGGAGCATTCCTACATTAGAGCGTGGGCTATGTCTCTGCGTGTTTACGCCAGCAAAGTTTTAGCGACACGTTACATGGATCCGTATGACGCTGAAACTGCGAAGCTTAGGTTGCGGCGTAATTTTTTGCAGATTAAACGTAACATGCCAGTTAGGGAACAGGCAATGTTTGGCAACTTTATTGATGCTGTACAAGAATACTGTGAGGGCGCGCTTGATGATTCTAAGAATGGCCGCAAGTCTATGCTGTTGAAGGTTAACCAGAAACGGTTAGATGTCGGGTTAAATCATGGCGGTAAACCGGGTGGAGGCAGATAAGTTTTGAACCTGGAAAAATTAAGGTTTTGGCTGTTTGAAAAACAGGTTATTTCTCCAAAAACTGATTACTACATTAACGTAGCCATGTTTACTTGCTGTTTAACTCTTACAGTTCTTTTTGGAGTTTTAGGTGTATGGGCCTATTTTGTTTTTCCAGATGTTGAAGTTGCCGTTTCTTTACCGGCAAATGTTTGGTTAGCCTGCATTTTTGGCGCTGGAATAGTTAAACCTTGGATGCTTGGTTTCTTTACTTACTATTTTTTTATTCGTTTAAAAAATGCGAAACAAAAAGTTAAGGAGTGCAAAAAATAATATGGTTCAAGTAGCAGTAGAATCCGCGATGATAGATAGTTTAATAATTGGAGTAGGCGCTTTAGTGATTATCCTGATTATTTTCTTTGGGATATACGCTTATAACAGTTACGTTAACCCTAAAGAGGCAAAAGAAATAAAAAAGGCTAAACAACGCAAGCTGCCGTTAATCTTGACGGCTGGCCTTAGCCATTTTGCAGACTTGTTCACTGTCACCGAGTTTATTCCAGAAGGCGTTATGGAAACTGCGCCTTTCGGTAAAGGTGTTAAGCGTAAGAGCCTGCGTTTTCAGCTTCCCCGCAAATACACAATTGATAGTATTGAGGTTGCAGAAGGCAAGGATGAAGAGAAAACACGGGCTTTGCTTCAGAAAATTTTGGATTTAAACAGTGACAAAGTTATTCTCAGGGATGCGCGTAGCCCCATTTTTATTGCTGTACGAGACAAAAGCGTGGCTGCTGGCATTAAGGGAATTGGCGCTTTAGGCTTCTTAAACAAGCTTGAGAAACTTAGCCAGATTAAAGAAAAAATTGCTGTGCTTAAAACAACTGAAGGCTTCGCGGACATTGGTAAGTTACTGGAAGATTTTCACAGTGAAATTAGCCTTATAGATTTTGACGCTATACGCATGAATTTGTCGTTGGGCTGGGACCAAACAATTGATAATAGTGTAAAGGAGCAAGACCAGAACATCGGGTTTAGGCAGGCTAAGAAGGGTGATAAAGACTTTAAGACTATGTGCTTGTATATGGGTGTGCTGCTGATTGGTGTTGCTTTGGTGATTGCGGTTATTTGGTTGGTTTCTAGTGGGGGTAAATAGTTTGTCTGAAAAGCTGGCTGACGCATGGAAAGAGCATGAAGAAGCCGAGAAAATGCCGGAAGCCGAAACACCACCGCCTAAAAGTGATGTGCAACCAAAAAAAACTGTGCTCCCAAAAACTTCTGAAAATGTCAGCTTAAAGTCTGGTTTAGGCTGGATTGTCGCTTCTCTCTTAGGCGGCGTTCTCATAGGTACATATCTGATTTTGCTGTTATTTTAGGAGGTGAAAAAAGAAAAATGAATATAACAAAAAAGGCGTTGACGATAATCTGTGTTGCTGCATTGCTTTGTAGTGCAAGTTTAGTTATGGCTTGGTCTGTTCTTACAAGTGCGCCTGTCACCATTACTGTGACGGCTCAGCCTTCAGCGGTAGTTTTGACTGTTGATAAAACAGGTGTTCTTT
>JBAZEV010000143.1:0-3909 GCA_041653695.1 Bathyarchaeia archaeon | reverse complement strand
AGCCAAAACACTATTTTTATTCGCATCATTTAGGCAGATTAACGGGTACGCTTTTTTTATGGCTTCAACCATGCGCTCCTTCATCTTTTTATCACTACCATACTGATGCTGAATATCCGATGTGTGAGCCATCAACGCCTCTTTCACCTTAGAATTAACGTTCGCGTCAACAAGCGCATCCTCAAAAGCGTCACGCAAACTAGTAGGCTTAAACCCAACAACCCCGCCGAACCCTGCCCTATCAATCAAATCGTTAATGACACGGCTAACCCCGTCATTGTCAAGGTAGCCCTCACGACTCTTAAACAACAAATCCTTAGGACCAAAAGAACCGCGCTGTTTCAAATAAGCTTTCAACTCAACCACTAAATCAGGAGTAGTAACGCCACGCCAAACCTCACCCGTCTTACTGCGCGCCTTCTCAAAATAACTAAACGGTTCCAAAGGCAAATCCCCACAACACAACTCGCTAATGTCAACAGGCGCAGCCCCATTCTGGTAAGCCAAACAAACAATAACTTTGCCCCTTTGGTCTGCAAAGCCTTGAAGCTCACGCACTTCATCATTAACAGGAGAATACTTAACCACTTTACGCGCTTTAGGAATCCGCAAGTTCCCCAAATCCAAACTGTACCGCTTAGAATTATTACTATAAAAACCTCCAATACGGCCCACAATGCCCTGTATTCCCCTGCCCGCTAATCCCTTATCTTTTAGAACGTTAACGTAAGCTTTTGTTTTGCGTTCATAATAATCTTCATCCTCTGGATTGTCAGAAGCTAAATGGGCACGCCTATTCTTTATTACGCTGTCTGGGTTTTCGTTTAGGAATAGGAAGTAATTGGGGAGTTCGCGGTAATAGTTGCTTTTTGAGATTTCTCCGACTGCTTCTACAGCGCGTTTTATGGAGTCGTATTCTTCTATTTTTTTTCCAAAAGCTTTAAGGAACTGTTTGCGGCTACTGTTAAAGAGTGGGCTTCGATGGCTGCGTGTGCTCATGGCACCCATATTTTTGTTCTAAAACATATAAGGTCTATGGTACTTAGTGCCTGTTCTAACAATAGATGGGTTACTGGGTGAGGCGAGCATGTTGAGTTTAGAACAAAACTTGTTTAGGGCAACCATTACAAAAAAAGTTATAGCGTTCTTAACGTTTTCTTGGCAAACAGGTACTTATTCACCAAAGCATAAACCACAAAGCTAAAGTAAACTGCAAAAAACGTTGACGCCGCAAACCCGACGGCTCCAAACATGAAATCCCAACGGTTAAACCACATGCTATACGCCCACATGTAGAACAGGGAAGCATACAGTAGCAGGAACGATGTGAAGGCGATTATGGAAGCTAAAACTAGCTGGTTAGTTGCTTTGCCCACTTGTGACATAACGTTTCGTCGCCTGCGTGTCTGTTTTAGATATGTTTTTTAAAGATTTAAAATTTTTGTAGCCTGCATGGTGAGATGTGGAAAACTTGAGGCGTTTAGTCCTGCTTTTTTGGTGTAAAAAGTGTTAAGCCCGATTCAGCCCTAACCTGTTTCTCTATTTTGGTTTAGATGCAAAGTTTTATAAGCAGATAAGCCCTATAAGGCTTAATAGGGTAAGTGGTAAAATGAATAGAGATAAGAAAGCATTAATCGTTTTTACATCAGCGGCAATCACTGCATTAATTTTAAGTTTGCTCTATATTGGAGCACAAACCAACTGGGCGTTCAACAACAGCCAAGAACCACAAAACAACATTATACCTATAACTCCACCAAATTCAACCCCATATACACCCCACGGACCATACATTTTAGAGAGAGACGCTTATGTGGGTTCCGACTTTTCAGTAACCAAAATTACAGGCACTTATGGCTATGACCTTGATACAATTTTCTATCATGGAAACATATATGTTTTTGAATCGGCAGAATGGCAAACAGCATTTGCAAATGTAACTTATTTACAAAAGGGAAATCAAATCTCAATATATCCCCTTTGAGTTTAGAAAAAGGAGCAAATTAAATTGAAGAGCGAAAAGTGTAAGGTTATTCAGAAAGACGGCGAAATGGTTTGTTTAACGCCTAAAAGTGAGTGTCCTAAGAAGCGGTGCAGGGGATTCTTCACAAAAAACTGCCTGGAGAAATAGAGTATGTTTGATTCTTTTGTTTGGGCTTTCACCCGTTGGCTTGCTAACTTGCCAGACATAGACTCTTTATCAAACTATTTCTGTAGTACAAGGATGTCTTTTGAGTATGCAACTGATGAAGTATTGGGTAGAATCTTTAATTTCCTACTAAGGAGAAAATAACCATGAATAGTTTTAGAAAGTTTGCTCTCACCGCGTTAATGGCACCAATTCAACTGGCTACTGGCGGCTTCTTTGCACTTATCGGCTTTCAAGAAATAGGGGTAATATTGATGTTAACTTGCCTTCTATGGCTTGCCAGTGCAGTAGTTTTCTTTTGGAGAGGCAACTAACCATGAGAAGGGCAGGGTTGTTAATTGTAACTTACGGCTTAATTGTTTTGCTTCTGCCCATTCTTTTCGCGTTGACAACGCCAACTGAAGAACCAGTAAATGTTAAAGAGGAAACAGATTTGCCGTCGTACCTCAAGTTTTGGGTTTGCAGTGGCTTGATTCTAGCTGGGTTTCTCTTGAACCTGTATGTAGAACATTCCGATAACAAGTTTTCTGGGTTTCAGCCTGACCTTAAAGGATGGTTTAGGCATCATAAGGCTTTATTAGCTGCCATTGCTTGCATCAGTGTGATAGCAACTGTTTTAATCGTTGGGTGCTATCTGAACCAGATGGGCTTCGAGTTCACAGCAATCTAAACGATTCTTGTGTTTGACAGAAACAGCACCTTATTCACTTTATCATACAAGTAAAAGGGAAAATATAGTTTAGTTTTCGCGTCAGCCTCAAACGACGCTATAATGTACTGTTTTATTCTGTCGGGCATAACCTGTTCAAGCTGAATACTGTACGCTCTGCCAACGCCTGGCTGCCAACTGTAACCCGAATCAGTTTTCCTAAAAACGACGCCCATCAAGACTCAACCTTACGCAATTCAAGAAATAACCTGCCATCCAAAATTGTCCATCTGCCAAGCAACATGTCACCTGAACAGTAGCCTAACCTTTCAAAAAGGACACTTGGAACATTAACCAGTCTGGAGCCTGAACCGTTACGCCTGTTGATGAACCGCCACTTTTTTAGTCCGTTTTGTCTTCTAACTTTTAGGGCTTCGGAGGCGCTGCGTTTTTCGACTCCGTTGGCGTGTAGGATGTAGTTGATTCCTGATTGGGAGGCGTGGTATTTTTTGCTGAGTCTTACGACGCCTAAGCCGTTTTTGTAGTCTTTGATTATTTTCTGTTTTGTTTTTTCTTTAATTACTTTTTGACCCAACAAAAAACACCTTTTTTAATTACCTATATCGTAAGCCAAAGGGGTCTTCAGTTATTGCTTTTCTATCTGCAATAGTGCTTTGGCAACAGTCTTCTATCGCTTTTACGGCATTAGTGGAAAAATTATTTATAATTAGGTATATCACAGCCTCAAGCCGTTCCATTTCGTCTGCATTAAAATATTTAGCTGCAAATTCAGGAACTGTTTTTCTGTTCATAAAGAGCGCGTATAATTCTTCGTTTGTTTTCATTTCAACCATAGCAATCTCTCAACATTTTTATATTCTTCTCGTTATCAGATATGGCAAGTACAAACGACAGGCTGCAAACGGGTCGTTTTGGTCGTACACTTCTTCTAACACTTCTTCACCCTTTGGGGACCAACCAACATAAGCGGTTAAACGTGGGCCTCTGATTCCGATTTTCTTTTTCTCTTCTATCCCTGCATGACGTACAGCATGGTCGCCAAAAGGCTTAATTTTTGGTGTAATAGTTACACGTTCTGCCTTACCATTTT
>JBAZEV010000142.1:0-3911 GCA_041653695.1 Bathyarchaeia archaeon | reverse complement strand
ATGGGAGCAGCTCTGCGCTTTGGTTACTGGGCCTGAGAATTACGCATCGCTGTAATCACAGATGCGCAATCTGTGCACAATGGGGACAAAGTGGATACAACGCAAGAGAAGATACGCCAAAAGTTACCGGTGAAGTCCCTGTTGAGATTTATAAAAAAGTAATAGACGAAGTCGCTCCCAAAAAAGTACACGTTTACATAACGGGCGGAGAACCTTTCCTCTACGAATCACTGGTTCCCCTTGTGAACTACATAAAACAAAAAGCACTAACGGTTCAAATAGTAACAAACGGGGTCGGATTAGAAAAAAACGCTGAAACTATAGTTGAAAACGGATGGGACATGATTTGTGTCTCCTTCGATGGCCCAAGAGAAATTCACGACAAATGCCGAGGCGTCACAGGCGCATTGGATACAGCAATTAAAGGAATATCGGCTATTCAAAAAATAAAGAAACAGAAAAAAAAGAAGAAACCCGCAATTTTTATTATCACAACAATCTCCAAGAACAACGAATCCACATTAGTTGACACTGTAAAAGAAGCTGAAAAGCTAAGCCCTGACGGCATGACAATCTACTACTCATGGTTCACCCAAGAATGGATAGGAGAAAAACACACAAAAATCGCAAATGAACTGCTAGGAATAACACCTTTCGCATGGAAAGGATACGTCCGCGACACCACAAATTTGAACATAGACACAATTGTTGAACAAATGCAAAAAATAAAATCTGAAAAATTCGCTACACCCATTCTGTTTGTACCCGATCTCAAACCAGAGCAGATCCGAACGTATTATGCTGAACCCGAAAATTTCTTCGGATACAAAAAATGTATTTCACCTTGGTTCCAATTAGACGTAATGCCAAACGGAGACACGGTCACATGCAGAGATTTTCCGGACTTCGTTACAGGAAACATTAAGGACTCAAGTATTCTAGAAATATACAACAGTGAACAACACCGCAAATTCAGACGAGCCTTAAGAAGCTGTGACAATGGAGTTTTTCCAATATGTTCTCGATGCTGCGGCTTGATGGGGTATTAACATGCTTTTCCCCTGTGAGAAGAAAACATTTAGCGCCCTCAACAATTACCGATGCAGCCAAAAAATTTCAAAAACAAGCGACCAAAACTGTTCTATCCAACTAAAGAGAGAAAGGTCATCTACTAAAAAATAGGTTGATTATGATGGAGCCCATAGATGTTGCTATTCTTACAATGAACAGCGAACGGATGTTGAGGGAATGCATTAATTCTGTTTACAAGAACGTACCCGTTAACAACCTGATTATTATTGACGGTTGCTCCACTGACACTACAGCAGACATCGTTAAGGAGTTCCAAGAAAAATATGGGAAAGTTACCTTCGTTCAAGAAAAGGGAACAAGAGGTAGCGCAAGGCAGAAAGCAATTCAACTGGTAAAAAGTGACTGGTTCATGTTTGTCGACAGCGACGTTATCCTGTCAACGAACTGGTTTGCCGAAGCAGAAAAACTATTGAAAGATGATGTGGGCGCAATCTGGGGAATCGAAATTTGGTCGGTGCTAAAAGGAAAGAAAGTACTGAAGCTGTTCGAAAGGGTTACACTAAAAATATTCGAAAAAAGAGGCGGAACCCACGATCTACTAGTTCGGCGAAAAACAGTTGAAGACATAAAAATCCCCTATCAGTTGCATACTTACGAGGATGGATACATCAAATCATGGATCGACAAAAAAGGCTACAAGGTGATAGGCGTCTATGAACCGTACTGCATCCATTTTCGGTCAGAATCGGTGTGGACCGTCAAAAAACACATTGACCTAGTGGTCAGTGACCTTAAATACGCCGTTCATCGTCCAATTCTTCTATTTTCGTACGGCTTCTACTCAGCTATAGTTGCTTATCAAATTGCCTCAAGCAAATTCAAGCGAAGCTAAAAAAAGCAAGCGCAGCCACAAATACCAAAACCACCACCAGCGTCGGTTCAAAGCCGACCTGCCCACCAAAAACTTATTTTCTTGTTTAGTTCGTTCGGAAAAGTTGACACTGCGGTATGGGGTAAAATAAAAAAAGTTTTTGGGTGTTACTGGTATTTGTTTGCAAAGATGTTTTTGAACATGTAGACGATTATTGCGGCGTTTATTACAATGCGTAGGGCGTTGATGTAGGCAACGGGTTCCAGCATCAGGTTGTTGTAGTATGCAAGAAATACAATGCCCATGCTTGTGCTAAGCGTAATGCACAACACAGCGGTTGTTAGGGCTGCGCCTGCTTTCTTCATGGTCCACAAACCCACAATTGAAGCGGACCATAAGATGAGTTCTACGTAGTTGTTTGCGTCTTCGATGTCACCCGGTATCAGCAGAACCATCAGTAACAGGTTTATCGCCATCCAAGCGAGGATGAGATATGTTGCGGCTGTTTTGGGTGGTTTTTGGTTTCCGGACATGACTGATTCCTGAATTTGATACTCCAAGGATGCCAATATTTATTGTTTACCAAGCAGAAGTAATTAAAAAGGAGTCTCTATTAACTACATTTGTGACTTGCCCACTACATTAAGGAGCAATCTAATTTCGGAGGCGTTTTCGCCATTCAAAGAGTATTTGACGTTTATGCCTTCTTTTGCGGTTTCGATGAGTCCTGTCTTTTTGAGCTGGTTCATTTGCCAACTCAACGCTTGCGGTGAAACTCCTAGGTTGCGAGCTAAATCTTTGTGAAGAACAAAAGTATTCTGCGATAAGTCTGCGAGTATTTTTCCCGTGGTCTCATGTCTCAGCAGCGATATCAGTTTAACCTCTTTCGCCGTGTAGGTGTTGGACTCAAAGTACCTTTTGAGTTGCCCATCATCGTAAACTCTCACTAAGCCAGCGTTTTCGAGAACGCCCAAGTGGTATTGCACTACGCCTACGGGCAAGTCCATGCTGTTGCATACGCCTCTAAAGTGGACTCCCGGATTATTCTTGATAAAATTGTAGATTTCAAGTCTTGTCGGCTGGTTCAGCAGCGACAATTTATCCTGTAAACCTGTAGCGACCACGAGAGGCACAGAGTATGCGAGTCTTTGGGGGTTGTCGGCATCTTGAACCATGACTAGGTTAGTGCTTCCTTGTGCGCAGCTAACAGTTAGAAGAGAAACAGAAAAAGTAAGTGCAATGAGGCATATTGTTAGTGCAGTTTTTCGGTTCAACGGTGTCCGCCTTGCTGGAAGGTTCGCATTTCAAGTATTTATCATATTCTGTAAACTACTGTACTAATGTAAAACCTTGTACCAGAAAACCTTTCTTTAAGTTGCAGGTTATTCATGTATCTGTAGCTGGAGAACTCAGAGATGACCGAGCAGGAAACAAAACAAAAAAAGCGGAAAAAACAGCAATTCGCTGTCGCAGAAGAGTTGCAGGAAGAAAACCAAAATGTAGTTGAAGTTGCGCAGGCTCTGGAGGAGTTGGAGAAGCAAGGGAAACGGGTGGATATTCAGGTGTGCCCAAAATGCAAATGCCCCAAGGTTCGAAGAGCCAAAAGCACAGGTGGGGATATGTGGGCGCACATTGGACTTTTGCCGCCAAGTTACGAGTGTCCAGACTGTGGCTGGCAAGAACGACTGGTTTTGAAAGCCACTAACAAGCCGCTAAGCGTCAAAGAAGTTGAGTTAATCGCAGAAGCCCACGACATAGAAAACGAATCGGCTAAGTAGATGTTCCAAAGTCAGTCAACGTTCTCTGTGGCGTTTCTTTGGCGTAGAGGGGGTACGTGATTTTTGTGCCATTTACAGACGCGTTTGGGCTTACTTCATGGTTAAACTTGTGGTCTGTGTTCAGGATGTGCTCCACTTTGATGTTTCTAACATATAGCGCGTCTGAGAGGAGGGCACGGTTGTATCGCGACGGCAACGCTTCAGCACACATAACAGCAACGCGGTTTTCT
>JBAZEV010000141.1:0-3912 GCA_041653695.1 Bathyarchaeia archaeon | reverse complement strand
TACTGCATCATTATTGAATCTGGTTGCTTGTGGGTGTTCAAAATCGGTTACGGTCCATAACCGTTTCCCAACAGTGCTGTAGGTTACGTCTAATGATGCCCAACCAGTGCTGTTTGTTGTGAGTTCTGTTCCGTTCACGTAGAGTTTTGCATCTGCGACGTCGCCGCTGTTATGGCGCCATTTTACGTGAAACGCAACTATTTGGTGTTCATCCACGTTAGATTTTGTTGCGGATACAAATGTTTGGTCGATTACGGCAACTTGAACATCTTTTGAGTACCACTCTGTGATTAGGTCCTGTGTGGGCTTGTTTTGTGGTGTGTGACTTGTGTCGGTTAGTCCGCCTTTTGTTGGGTCATGTATCCAAGTCCACCAGTAAAAACCGTAGAACCAGTCCCTGTCCCATAAGGCTTGGAACGCGGCTTGGTAGCAATCTTGTTGTTCCTGCATATCTAAGGTCATGTCTGACCAATAGTTTGACGGTGCCATGTTTGTTCCGTCGCCGCTCCGGTAACCGATTTCGGTAAGGATAACAGGTTTGTTGATTGTTTGAAGCCATTCTTCGATTTCGTTGGCGTAGTTGTTCCATACCTTCTGGAGTTGTGTAGCGGTTGGGTCTGAATCAAAGATTGATAACGGGAAATAGGCGTCTATGCCCACGTAGTCTACACTGCTCCACCAATCAATGTTGTAGTAGTTGGTCCAATCGGCTGCATATGTTATCGGACCAAAGTAACGTTCCCGCACGCCTTGAATCACATTTTGCCATTCCTCGGTTTCAGCGGTTGTTTGCTTGTATTCGCATCCAACACAGAACATCTCCACACCGTTTTCTTGTGCAAACTCCGCAAAATAGTTGATAAAAACGCGGTAGCTCTCAAACCATGCTGCGGATGGCTGTATTTCGCCTCGCCAGACGGGGTATGGAAGGTTGTCTTCGCGTGTTATGGGTTCAACCATCGGTTTTAGCATGACCTTCAAACCCAAATTGTGGGCTGCGGTTATCGCATGTCGAAGTGAGGCAATGGTTGGCGAACCCGTTGGGTCAAGGTGAATATCCGATGAGGTTGTGCTGGATTGGACCCACGAAAAACACAGTGCAATCCATTCGGTGTTTGTTTGGGTCAATAAACGTAAAGACTCATCGGACTCAGCGGTGCTAAATGCGTTGCTGTTCCAAGCTGAATATGATAAGCCCTTCTGGAATGTGGGCACAAAAGTTGATGTTTGGTTGGATGCAAAACAGCCAACAGGGAAACAGAAAAATTCCAGAATAAGCAGCATCATCAACGAGACGAAGGCTAGTTTGTGTCTGGTTTTCATTCCATCACCAGTAACGTAAAGTTCAGTCGATTTCTAAGCCGTTTGTTTTGTCTGTGAGTATGGTTAATGCTTCGATAAGGTTTTTTGCTATGCTCAGGAGGTTAACGGAGACAATCATCAACAGTATTATGCTTATGTCTAAGGTCACGTTTATTGTAATGTCTTGGATTGGCACGGATACGTGGAAGATTCCGCCTTCTGAAACCCAGAAAAAGTATCCAATAATGGCGATTGATTTTGCGATACCAAACCCGCATCCGTAGATTGTTCCCGCAAAAAGTTGCCCCGCAACAGCAAAGAACACGGATAATACCGCAAAATCAAGCAGTCTTGCGGCGATATCAAAAGGTATGATGCTTTGTGGAATATCCTTGGGTATGAACATCATCGGCAAATAGTAAACAATAACAAAGGTTACTGCGCCCCAGAGTGCGGCTTTGAAGACCCGTGGAACAACAGTTTTAGAAAAAAAATCCGCGTTATATTCGGTCATAGGCTTTCCCACCAGTCCACGGTAAACATTGGGGTTTCAAAAATTATGTGAACATCTCCACCAGAGGTTAACTGCGGGACGGCTTCAGTATGCGGGTATAACACAAGGTTAGTGGAATAATGGTGCTGAGATTCAACGTTGACTGCGGTTTCGACTGAAACTATTTTTTGGTTAAAACTGTTGTAGAATTCAAGTTTGAGTTTGCCTGTTATGTCAAGGATTGCGTGGTTCTCGAAACTGATTGGTATTTGTATTCTGCTGTGGGTGCTGTTATACAATGAAACGGAAGCCGTGCCAACATTAAAGTTTGCAAACGGTGCGCCCCATGGTATTGTGGTGTTCAATTCTAGCTGCACGGGGACTGCTCGGGCGTAGTTGAATCCCGCAAATATTTCTACGTTGAATTCGCTGTCTTCCATTAGAAGCGTTGTGTGGTCTAGGGACAGGATTTCGTCTATGTCTACGGCGATTGTGTGACTTTCTGTGATGTTTTCGCCTGTTGGTATGGATTCGATGAATGTTTGGGTTTGGTCGATGATTAATCCTGTTGGGTCGGTTACGCGTGTGGTCAGGTTCAAGTCAGCAATCTCGTAGTAACCGCCGTTGTTTATGGTAAACGGCAAAGAGAAACTAATACCGCGGCTGGAGGGAAGCATCTCGGGTTCGCCTACGGCAACCTGTATGCCCATAACCGAGAAAGCAGCAGTCGCAGAAAAGAATAGGATAATAATCCAAAGAACAAGCGTGGTGATGCTTAGCGCCTTAATGACTATGTTCATTTATTGTATTTCCTTCACCATGTGTAGGTTAACGGGACAGTTAGTTGTTGGTTTGTTTGTTTTCTTTGATGGCAGTTGGTTGCACTGGTTTACTTGACAGGTCGGCGTAATCCATTTTTTCTAGCCGTTTTAGTTGTGTGATAAGTTGTACTCCGCGCAGTGTTAGACCAGAGCCTATCCAGCCCATGACTCCAAGGTACATTATTCGTATGGATGCTTCGATAAGCGGAGCCAGTGAACTGCCAAAGACGTCTACCAGATTAGATGAGGTGTTGATTGATGGGTTGGTTGCCAAAAAGATGTATGCGCTTATGAAAGTGAATCCGAGTAACCCGATTCCCGTGAAGAGTGTGATATATGATATTAGTACTGTTTGGTCTTTCAAGTTGTTGACCTCGATAATACAGCATTCATGGGAACAAAACAAATTAAATCTTTTGTATTACTAAACCATATTCCTTTTAGTAACACAAACATGTTTTTACTCAAACCCCAGAGCCGTCCTTCTGCTTCAATGCACGAATATAGTTAGACGCTTCCTGAGCAGTCCGCACCTGAACAACACGTCGCACCTTAATCATGGACAACCGTGCTGAACAATGCGGACAACAACGGGTCTTCTGGGTGCTTGTAGCCAACAAAAGTTGCCCACATTTGTAGCACACAGCCACCACATACATTTCACAGAACACATCCATAGCAAAAGCTTTTTGTTAGCACGACTAAATGCTGTAGTAGGATGCAGATAAATGAGTCGAATTTCTTTGACGAACCTTGCCGAGAAATATTTTAGGCAAAACGGCTACGAAACTGAAAAAGACGCAGTCATGGAGGGCACATCGGGGATGGCACAAAAGTTTGACCTGATAATCAGCAGAGGCAAAGAAAAGCGGTCAGTTTGGATAAAAGATTGGAACCGAACAGTCGGAGTCAACATAGTCATAAACATCGACAAAGCATCCGAAGACGTCGGGTACCCAAAACCAATTATCATCACTGAAAAGTTTAGCGGACACGCAAAAGCCTACGCAAACCGCCGCGGAATCACTTTGCTTTCAAAACAGCAAATCTTGCGGTTACTTGGTTAACCAATTTTTTTCAGGTATTCGTCAAGTTGACCAGAAAGCTCTAATACTGTTAACCAATCAACAGCCCCGTAACTGCAGGTTTGGTTCTCTTTAAGCACAAACACAAGTTCATCCACTACATCATCCACGGTTTTGTTGCTGACATCAATTTCACAGACTTTATTGGCACCACAAGCATTAACAGAATCCCAAAGGCATACATCCAAAATCTCGACAGCAAGATTCTCGT
>JBAZEV010000140.1:0-3934 GCA_041653695.1 Bathyarchaeia archaeon | reverse complement strand
GCGGGACCTTTTTGACGTTTATAGCAATCATTGGTTTTGAGGTAGGGTTCTTGTTTATGGCGAATTACGTGAGCTTTGTGTTGGGGTTAATTACGCTTGTATTCTGGTTCATGGTCTTTGCGTTAAGCTTCAAAAAGATTATGAAAAAACGCAAAAAATTACATGCCCAAGAAACCGCGTGAAGCATCCTGACAAAAAGAGATATTTGTTCGCAACCAAATAGTTGGTAAGCACAAGTAACTATGTTCACTACCGTTTGATGGAGCTGCATTTGTCGGTTGAAAAAAAAGTTAGCGGTTGCATTGGTTTTGTTGCTTTCGGTTTCAGCCATTGCGTTTTTCGCACAAAACTATTCAGCGAGTAAAACCGAGAACGAAGAACAGTGTTATGTGGGCGTTGCGTTTTGCGGAAACACCACAGCAGAAGCAAAACTGCTCATTGACAGGGTAAAAACGTACACTAACCTGTTTGTTTTACAGTCGGGTCCAATAAGTGAGAATGAAACAGCAACGAATGAGATATGTGATTACGCGGTTAATTCAGGTTTGAGCATTGTTGTTTATTTTGGTGACCTCAACCCAAGACTGTTACAGGAGCGCGGTCTGCTTTGGCGGCTTTCTTGGCTTAGCAGTGCTCAAGAACGCTGGGGCGAGCAAGTTTTAGGTGTGTATCTCTACGATGAACCTGGCGGCATATACATAGATTACACTTGGACTGAACAGGATATATTGCCCAGAAATGCTACGTATGCAGACTTAACCTATGATTCCATAGCAAACCAGTATAGAGATGACTTTCAAAACTTTGACCAGGGTTTTATAACTGCAAAAAACAGCACGTTGGACGTTTTCGTTTCGGACTATACCCTCTACTGGTTTGATTATTCGGCAGGTTACGATATCGTGCTTGCCCAAATAGGTTGGAACCACACGATGGAACAAGATATTGCCCTGTTGCGGGGAGCGGCACAATTGCAGAACAAAAATTGGGGCGCAATTATAACTTGGAAATATGACCAACCACCGTTTTTGGACACTGGCAAGAACATATATCACCAAATGCAAAGCACCTACGAATCAGGGGCAAAGTACAGTGTAATCTTTAACTATCCAAACATAGAAGGCAATGAATATGGCGTAATGGCTGATGAGCATTTTGAGGCGCTGGAACAATTTTGGCATGATGTGGTAAAAAACCCAAACGTTACTCAGGGTTCAATTGAAGCAGAAGCAGTTTTGGTTTTGCCAAAAAATTACGGTTGGGGCATGCGCCATCCTGAAGATAGAATCTGAGGTTGGTGGGGACCCGATGAGAAATCTCCTCAAATTTGGGCACTCTCACGGGAACTGCTGTCAAGGTATGGCTTGCGATTGGATATTGTATACGATGAACCTGCGTTTCCAGTTGAAGGTAAATATCAACAGATTTACTACTGGAACCAAACCGTAAACTTTGGCTGAATTAGTTATGCTTGTTCTTCTTTGCGTAAAAATAAGCTAATCGGCTTAAGAGGGTGGCTACCGTTGAAAAAACAATTCCGACAGTGACTATAGTGTAGAGTATCTGCACCGGAAAAAGCAGGGTTAAGCCTATCCCTCCAAAGAGTAAACTGCCGTAGTACTTGCCGACGGGGTCATAAATAGTCTGTTTTGCGTAGAAATTTGTTAAAACGAATTGCGCAAAAACGAGAGTTATGAAAAGAAGAATCCATGGTTGAAACAGACCTTTACTTATGAAGACGCCGTACATTCCTGTGATAAAAAGAAAATCAACGGATGCATCCAGATGAGAACCTAATTTGGAGGCTGATTTGGTTCTTCTTGCTAGGTAGCCGTCTAAAAAGTCGGTTCCGATTGAGAAGAGAAACAGGGCATAAACGGCAAAGGTAAGTTCAAGGCTGAAAGAACATATGAGAAAAGGTAATGCAACTAAGCGAAGACTGGTGATTGCATTAGGGATGTTTCTCCTGAGTGTCCACATTTCTATTGTTTCCATTCAACAGATAGTAGAAGGGTATCTAAAAAAAGATGTTACCCAACACTATGATTCGGTGGATGAAATTCTAAAGTTTTAAAAAACTTGTTCCGCATAATAAGAGCGGATGCCATCAATAAAACTCGAACAGAGTATACGTCGTGAGCGGGAAATGAATCATGGTCAAGTATAATGCTGTCTTTAAGGACATTGAAGATTTAATCGAACAGCTTAAAACTATATTCTCAGATCTGGAAAACCAAATATCCAAAATCGATGACCGTTTTCACGCTGTCGAATTGGAGTTCATGTATGGAAACATCACGGAAAACGTCTACTTTGAGAAAATGAAACAGGTAAGTCAGGACATTGCAAAGTTTAAGCACAAACTTTTGCGTCTTCAGGAAATCAAATAGTTACGCTAAAACAGGAAATTGCTTTTTATTTTGCAGAACTTAAAAAGAGTTTGTAGCGTGAAATCTTTATTCACAATCAAGATGTTTCTTGCAGTTTAACAACTATAAAAAGAAAAAGTCCGTCTCCGGTGTTGCTAAGCAAGTGCGGGATATTCTTGGGGCTATCAATCAGCGTGTCTTTTGCGACTTCTTGTTTTTCTTCACCTATCTCTACTGTGCCTTTTCCTTCGAGGATGTAGAAAAACACGTTTACGGGTGTTGTGTGTTTCTTCAATGATTGCCCAGGTTTTAGTGCCATGTGTATTACTTCGGCGTTTTCAGTTGCATAGATTTTTTTAGCTTCAACCGCATGTGGATTTTGGAACGAATCTACATTTTTAACGACAACTGTTTTCAATAAAATTCCGCATAACAAGTTCAGAACTATGGGGTATTAACTTTTTGGCGACTTGAGGATTTGGCTGTGTGCCGCTAAAGTTTCTTGTGTAACACATTTATGTCAAACCTTAAGTAGGGCAGTCACTTTAAAAGTTTAATTAAATCCCTACTGCGGTGATGTTATTGAAAAATAATCCTTCCCTGCGCGTTTTGCATGTTGATGATGATTTGTCTTTTTTGGAGATTTCAAAGGAAATAATAGAAGCAGATGGTGAGTTCGATGTCGAAACGGCAACTTCGGTTGATGAGGCTTTTTTGAAGTTAGCAACTGGTGTTTTTGATGTTGTTGTTTCTGATTATGAGATGCCTGAAAAGAATGGTTTGGATTTTCTGGAGGAGCTAAAAGAAAAGAAGGCTGATGTTCCGTTTATCTTGTTTACAGGGAAAGGCAGAGAAGAAGTAGCCATAAAAGCCCTAAACCTTGGAGCACACTATTACCTGAACAAGCATGGCGCGACTGAAACAGTCTACGGAGAGCTTGCGCACGCTATTGTCAACTCAACTAAGAGTGCAAAGGCTGAAAAAGCTCTACGGGAAAGTGAGGCAAAGTATAGAGAGTTAATTAATGGTATGAGTGATACGGTTTGGGTTATTGATTTTGAAGGCGGCTTTGTTGATGTGAATAATGCGGCCCTGCGGGTTTTGGGTTATTCTAGAGAAGAATTGCTTTCGCTGGGCGTTCTGGGCATCGATAATCATCTGAGCCAAGAACAAATTCAAAACCTAACTAGTCAATTGCCCAAAGTTGGAACACAAGTTTTCGAAACCATACACATCACCAAAGACGGAAAAGAAATCCCAGTGGAAATCAGCTCCAGCCTCGTAATATACCAAGGAAAACAAGCCATACTAAGCATCGCAAGAAACATAACCGAACGTAAAAAAGCAGAAGAAGCACTACTGGCAAGTGAGAAACGATATCGGGAGCTATACGAGAAGTCGCCTCTTGGTTATCAGTCTCTTGATGCCGAAGGGCGATTTATTGACGTAAACCAGGCGTGGCTAGATACTCTTGGCTACAGCCGAGAAGAAGTTATAGGGCACTGGTTTGGCGACTTCTTAGTTCCTGAGCAAGCAGAACTGTTTAGAGAACGTTTTCCACGTTT
>JBAZEV010000139.1:0-3948 GCA_041653695.1 Bathyarchaeia archaeon | reverse complement strand
AAAAAGTCGCGGGGAAAAATCTTGTTAGCGGTAGCATTAACTGAGGGTCAAGACTTCAAAGACGACATTTGCCGCGCTCAAGTGATATTCAAGGTTCCATTTCCTAATGTGAGCGATAAACGGGTGGCTGTTAGGTTAGAAGAAAATAAGGAGTGGGTTTGGTATTTTAATCAGGCACTTATCGCGGTAGAGCAAGCATATGGCAGAGCCGTTAGAAGCCCGACTGATTGGGCGCGATGTTACATTGTTGACTACTCTTTTGTGCCTTTGCTGTCTAAATGTCGAAAAGACGTTGCCCCGTGGATAATTGAAGCGTTGCCGCTTGAATGGAAAAAGCTTGTTCAATGACGCAAAACCTTTCTCTTTTTTTATTGATGATAAAATTATGAGTAACCAAAAAAATGATGTGGAAGAACTTGTCAAGTTAGTTGATGAAACACGTATCTCTAACTTTGTGTTTTCTTCAGCGATTGAGCATCTGCGTGATTCTGCTAAAGCAATAAAGACCACTAATGACGAACGTTTAGATTTGCTTAAAACTCAACTATCCGCTGAGAACAGCTTGGTAAACGATATTTTGTTAGCCCAAGAACAACAATGTGCCGACGTGGTTAAAGCCAACGAATCTGCTGTACATGAAATAAAAGGTAAATTGTTACGTCGCATTCATCTCTGTCTGCTAAAAAACTTGATGCCCACCTTAACCGTTTTTCTTCCAGAAGACGCTCTGTACGTCATGTACAAAGGCGATTTTTGTGTAGTTTACGACGAAATTCAGACAGGAAATAAACCTGTTAACTGCTATGAATGGTGCGTCAGGGTAGATGTTACTAAAAGTGGTTCTTTACGTGACCTTCTCAAAGAAACATGGTCTAAACGAGACGAATTAAACTATAGTTTTGATGGTGACGCAATCTTTTTCGAACGTGACTTCTCATCTGAAGCTGACGCTAAAGCTTACGCTGAACGAAACCGCTTAAAAATCTGTCGGGGCCTAGTTGACAGCATAAAAAGCCTTGAAGCCGAAATCAAAAACGCTGAAGACAACATAAACAACGTTTTTGACTTTCGCATAATCACTGAACCATACTTCCGGATGAATTACGCGCATGACATGACTTTCAAAGTTATCTCAGCGGAACCTCACAAACTTGTGCTCTCTCCATCTCTTGACAGCTTTAGCGTTGACAAATCAAAGAACTACCAAATTACTGTAACACAGGCGGATAACGTGTTAACCATCGCTGGGCATCATCTTTCAGGAGAAGCCCGACAAATTAAGAAAGCTGTAAATAATTACTTCACTGTCACGTTTACCGGCGTCGAAGCAGATACCGGACAACAAATCACTGACCCCTATTATTAAGCAAAATCCTTCCCTTTTTTGTTGATGATTAATATGAAAAAAGAAGTTTGTGCTCCAAAACTTGAAGCTGGCCTAGTCGTAACCATTTATGAAGACCCAATAACTCAAAACAGGGTAGAGGGAAAAGCAAAGCTTGTTCACAAAACAGACTTTCCCGACCAAGACTTAGGTTCTCCAATTGGCTGTTATTCCGAGCCTAAACTTGGTAGACTAGAATCGTGGATGGTTGACTTTGGCGACGGCGAAGAACATGAAATAGTTTTAAGACTAATCAGGGTACATGTTAACTATGAAACCATGAATCTTGAGCAGAAACAAGAATACTACACTGAACTGTACTTTGAGACGCATTCAAGCGGCGCTTTAAGCACTGCTGAAGTGCAATCATGGAAGGAACCACAATTAGACGAAAAAATCCAGGTGCTACTCGAACTTTACAGGGCAACCAAAAAAGTTGAGGGTTAAAACATACTCTTTTCTTTTTAATGTTTTTTGGGTTTTAAACGAAAAACGTTAAATGGGCAGATTGTAATAATGGCTGTTGGAGATTAGCTTGAAGGTTTATGGGCTTGGGCTTTATTGGTGAGAATCTTACAAACCCGTGAAAAATGTAATCCCTTTCGGTTGGTTAGCTTAAGTCCGTAAATCTTCAAGCAAAATCTCTCTCTCTGCCTTTTGATGTGAACAATTTTGACGGAACAACCTGTATCTCTTCAAGAAACCTTAAAACGTGTGGTTGAAGCTGAAAAGCAACCTGTTAAGTCTCAAGAAGAGAAAAATCCTGTTGTTGTACCTTACCCGATAGAAGTGTATGTTCCCTACAGGTTTGACATTACTCAAAGACTTCCTATAGTGTATGCTTCTGTTCCTTGCGAAGTGCATGTTTCAGGTTGTGCAACCAAAAACGAGTATGACCCAATATTTTACGTTGAAGTTATTCCTAGACACGTAACATTGCCAAAAGACTTTCCAGTTATGGCGCTTAGCATATCAACCGTTACATACCTTGACGAGTACCTAAAGACGCGTCAAACCCACTATAGCAGTGAAGAACTTTTCCAGTGGGCTTCAGACGAGGAAGAAGACGAGTTAATAGTACAATTACCTTACCCGTTCAACCAAACTGATTGTGAAGTTGAATTAGAGTGGAGATTTAGACAGGACATAACGTTTGATGAAAACGCTGAAAACATTTGGCAAGCCTTTTTCCACAAGTACACTGAGCAGGAACTAAACGAAGAAGACGTTGAAACCCTAAAACTGATTGCCCGAACAAAAGAAATCCATGTTTCAGGCAAAAAACTTGAACTTATAGAGCGAATATTAAGCAAGCAAAAAAATGTTAAATGCCCCTTAAATATTCACCCTTCAAACTCTGGCGTCTCTGATGAATGCAACGAATGTGGATACCAACGAAAAACTTTTGACGCTTACCTAAAAGAAAACGTTCTCAATTGCGGTTTAGACCCTGAAATGGCAAACAACAACCTCCCCAACGAAGAACAGCCCAAGCAAAACTTCACTGTTGACATAATGAAAGTCTATGGAAAGGCTTGCTCAACTTTTGGTGCATTAAACTGCAAGAAAGGTTGTCCGGATTCTCTGAGAAAAGCGTGTCAATCTGTGGCAGAAACAAGAAAGCGTGTTGTACAGCAAGAGCTTTTCACTGAAATTAGGCCAACGGTTGAAACCAAAACGCAAGAATCGGCAGAGTTGCCTAAATGGGAAGACCCTGACACAACAGAAGCAGAAGAAGAAAACTGTGAAGAGACCGACGAAGACGAAGAGGAAAAGCCTAAACGAAAACCACACAGAGAAGAGGAAGACCCTGAAGTTAAAAACTTCCCTAAAGCTGACCCTTCAATAATGCTTGAAAAAGACTTTTTCTTAGGCAAAGATGGTTGGAGTATAATAGCTAATGACGCTTGGATAAGTTTACCATGTCTACATTGCGGAAAATATTACAGTACAAGCTTTAGTTTTATCCCTGAAAAAGACAAGACTGAATACATAACTACCTGTCACTGGTGCAACGTAAAACTGAAAGTCAAAATACCTTTAGAGTTAAATAATAAACTGTTTGCTCAAAATGAAGCTTTTAATAAAAGGGTTGACGACAGTTGCCAACGTAAACAATACGCTAAAAAACACGGTTACACCTACCTTATAGAAATTACTGCTGTTCCCTTTAACGTTGAAAATGAAGAATATAACAAAAAATGTTTTTGCTGTCTTGACATGGATGTTCTTAGCGGTGGCGGTTACGGTGGATACCAAAACTCTAAAGAGCAATGCTTAGAAAACATACGAGACCAAATAAAAGAGTGGAACACAAACGCTTTTCCCCCTGATAAACCAATCATAAAAGTTACCGATAAAACCTTGTTCTTCTACAGTTTTACGCCTGAAATCACGAAGGCGCAAGTGTTAAACGCTGGACAAGTGGTTTTCGGTGTGCCAACAGCAACAGCTAAAGCTATCATTGAGCAACCACAAGCAACAACTCAAGAAGTCGAGGCTAAACCAACCATGCCAACCCAACCGATAGCGCTCTACAATCCTTTCGCGCAAGCTAAGACTCC
>JBAZEV010000138.1:0-3979 GCA_041653695.1 Bathyarchaeia archaeon | reverse complement strand
TTTCTACGTTTGGGTTACCCTCATACCGTTTACGCACAAGCGTCAGCATCGGCTCAGAAAAATCCAGCGCAACACCCGTTGCCGATGGGTTCTTTTCCAATACCAACGCAAGCAAACGTCCGTTGCCTGTACCTAAATCAAGAACACGCTTAACACCCGTGGGAACCTGCTCCAGAAAAGCTGCGGTCATCTCTGCGCCGTGGGGTCGGGTACCTGCCTTGGACAGGTAACGGTTAACGTGTTCCTCTGAGCCCCACTTGTTGACATCCGGTTCCATCTTTAATCCCAGTTAACACACAACAAATCCGTTGAAGCATATACCAGTTTTGGACACACCTCAAAAATATTCACACATCCATGCTGCATGTTAGTAGTCTAATAGTAGTAGATTGTTGAAAACAGTACTAATCAGAAAATTTGAACAGCACAAAAACACTGCAACCAAAACATTCACACACAATAGTACACACAAAAAACATAGCATATTAGGTTCATATTAGAGAGGTACGTCCAAAACGTAGTCTTTCTTTGTCTTCACAATTTTGTACGTTATTAGCGTACGTTTGTGAAGACTGTGTTTGTGTAATCAGTTCTATCACTAAATCAAGCCGTCACTTTTTCGGTATAAAAAGGTGTCGAAACAGCTTTTCAGGATTTAATAACACTTGTCAGCCAATGAAAACATTCTAAAGTTGCTTTTAAGGAAAATGGAAGAACGTTCTATACGTCATCTTCCTTTGTAACAATCTCTGTTTCGCCACGTTCATTCTTTGTGTAAGTGTCACCGCAATAAACACAACTGTAAGTATTTCGGTAAATTGGTGTGATTCGGGTATCTTGTTTTGTTTCTATAACTTCCCTGTCCACTTCTTTGGAATCGACCCTGTGGATTCCGAAGTATCCATGACATTTTGAACATCTTCTAACAACAACCACAGAAAGAATAATGAAGAGAAATACCCCTAAAAAAAGAAAACCAATTGAGACATAAATCCATTCAACTGTTATCTGATTTTTTAGAATCCACATAACATAGAAAAATGGAACAAAACAAAGAACTGCAAGACTAACTAAAACAGCCAACTCTCTTTTTATCGAAGCTGTCGGTTTTCCATATCGCCACAGCATATATTTTTTTCCCAAATCTAAGACAGACTTGACAAAGAAATTTTCAGGAATCGCATCTATGCCTTCCCTTTCAACTGTTTCTTTTAGCGTCTCCTGAGGCTTGTCAAGCTTTAAGCGTCTCTTGTAATCCACAAGTGCTTTCCTGTCTATTTTATCCCTATCTGCTGCGTCATGGTGGTTTGCACATAAGACAATTATGTTTTTTTCTCTATTGTCGCTTGGATTTCCGTTAATATGATGAAATTCTAAAGCGGTCTTCTCATTGCAAAGATGGATACTGCATTTGTGTCCACACTCAACGAGCAATGCCCTTTGAGTCTTTTTTGGGATTGTAACTCTTTCTTTTGTCATTATGCCTTTATGTGGGCTGTAGCAATGCTTAAAGTTTTAGAACAATTATTTTTAAGCGTTTCAACATCCCCTTTCTCATTTCTTAGGTTCCACAAAATATTGGCTGTCATTTTTTCAATTTTTCCAAGAATGAAAAAAATTATAAAAAGAATAGGAATTGTACATATGGGATTAACTATTTGCTCAGATTAAAAGAAGAACTAAAAAAGATACGACTACACTTGAATTACCCAACATTAATTATATCTATCTGGTTTGGGTTCTTTTTTTACTTGCTTGCTGTAGATGACCTGTTTCTGATTTTTGTTGGGTTCATAATCGCTTTAGGTTTAACGCTAATTCTTTACAGGCAAATTGCTGAGTCAGAAAAACCTCTGCCTTATTTGGGAGATGTCAAAAAGGAACCGAATATTGATAAATTAACTGAATCAACAAATACACTTGAAGAAAAGTATGATGTGTTTAAACACAAAGTAAATTCATTTCTGTTAACATCCGAGTTAGGAAAAGATGTGAATACGGGTTCAGAAGGCAAAATAGGGATAATTTTACTATTTGCGTTTATGGGTTTCATGTTTCTATTCGTAAAATATGTTCCTCGTGAAAATGAGTTATTTAGAGGAATTGGAATGTTTCTATCAACTTTTGGTATAATAGTTTTTCTGGTTTCAGTTGCCGTCTACTTCAAAACTGTAAAAGAATTATCAGATTACATTTTTAGGTATCGCATGAAGAAAGCAGTCAGCAGAAGACGAAAAAACATGCAACACAGCCTAGAATTTCTGAAATCCTACCGCAAACTCAACACTATAGAATCTGCTGATGAACTCATTAAAGACACCGAAAAAAAATTAATTGCTCTCGAATCAGATATGTCACAATTAGAGAGTTTTGTTCAAAGCTCTAAAACATCACTTAAGATTTCCATAGTGCCAATTACAGGTTTTGTTGTGTCGATAATAACAACTCAATATGATAGTATTATCAAAGTTGAGGTTGGAAATTGGCAAAGTCTTGCTCCATTAGCAACATCGGCAATCTTTCTGGGATTCATACTTATTTCATTGTTTTACTTAATCCCTCTAACCCGAGAACGCAATTTATGTCGGGGATTTAATATGGAAAAAACTGAAGAAGACTTCACTCAAGCCACTCATGAACTAATATCTTCTTTGTTAGGTGAAGAAGTAACCGAAGTTGTAAAAGATAGCCTACTTTATTCGGGTTAATCTTTTGATTTTTTCAGAAAAAAACTAGACATCATTCTTCGCTACGTTCACCCAAGACTGTATCGTCGCCGCAGGCACACCAACATGCTTGGCAAGATACTCCCGACCAGTTTTCGTGTAACCAACCTGCAACAAATCATCCACAGTAGAAACACCAACATACCGAAGCTTACGGGCATGAACAAAACCGATGCCATCAACGGTTTCGATACCCTGCGTATAACCACGCCGCTGAAGAATCGGCTCCTCAAACTGTTTAGACTGCTCGGGACCACCAACAGAGCTACCAGACCGCGTAAAAGTTGGAACCCAAAGCGGAAAATCCACAGTTTGCTTGGCAGGTCCTTTACGGTAAGCATAAACCAACGCCAAAACAACCGCCCAAACCAACCCGTTAACAAGGGCACCAAAAACTGTGGACTCGGAAAAACCAAAAACCAAACCACCAGAATCTTGGTGCCCAAACAAATCAAAAAGCAAAGTGCCCGGAGGCACAGCTGGGAAAAACAGGCTTAAAACAAACAAGGCAACAAAACCCAGAACAAAAACAACCAAACCCAGCATAAACTGAAAGTTCAAAACAAACCAATTTAGTATTTATGAACCCAAAATCACAACACAAAATAAACAAAAACGGGAAACAAAAAACCCGTTACTTGCCCTTGATATATGAAAGCATCCCACCAGCCAGAATAATATCCCGCTGCCTTTTGGTCAAATCATAGCACACCTTGAAGTCGACACCCTTTGTGAGATTCTTTATTGTTAACGGCTTATTTTGTTTGATTGCACCGCGGATACCCTCGATGAACAGGTCATCACCAGCATCCAAAAGGTCATAATCCGTTTCAGTTTGGAACGTCAACGGCAAAATACCGAAGTTAATCAAATTCGCAGAGTGAATACGCTCAAACGACTTGGCAACAACCGCTTTCACACCCAAAAACATCGGACACAACGCAGCATGCTCACGGCTGGAGCCTTGCCCGTAGCTTTGACCACCAACAATGATGTTATGCTTACCAGCGTCACGGATTTCAGACGCCCGTTTAGCAAAGGTTGGGTCAACAATCTCAAAAACGTACTCCGAATACTTGGGCACATTAGACCGATACTTCATCCGCGCCCCAGCAGGAATAATATGGTCAGTGGTTATCTTGTCGCCAACCTTGATGGTAACCACACCATCGATATCCGCGGGCAACTGGGGGTTAGAAGGCAACGACGCAATATTTGGACCACGATAAACCTGCACACACTCAGGAGATTTT
>JBAZEV010000137.1:0-4001 GCA_041653695.1 Bathyarchaeia archaeon | reverse complement strand
AAACATCACTAGTCATTTCAACAAATAGGTAGCCAGCGTTAATGAGCCATGCGTTAACAAAATTAGTGATTAACTGTTGCTGTTCAAGAACAATTTTTGTTTTTGATTCTTCATCTTCATTGTCTAGTAGTAGCTGGCTTCTTTTCAGTATGGTTCTATTATCCATGATTGCTATTTCTATTTCTTTAGCGATTCCGTCTACAGCGCTAAACATTCTTCCGTAAGCTGCGTTATTGCCTGCTCTGCCAAAAGCCACTTGGCTAGTTTTGAACATATCGTAAATTTTGTACCATTGCTCTACGTACCACTCGAAAATTTCAAGGGTTTTTGTTTTTGTTTTTGGAGGTTTACGCTGTAGTTCTCTTCTGAAATCTTCTTGAGTAGCTAATCTAGCGCTTGTTTTTTCAAACGCTATAACGGTTGTGCCAGTTGTTTTAAGGGCTTCTTGAGTTGGAGTAACGGTTTTGCCGAAAGTTAAGGCTTTTTTTAGTCTATCTCCTAAACCAGCCATTTAGCGTTTTCTCCTTTTCTTTTTACGCTTAAGAATCTGCCATACTATAAATGCGCTGGCTGCAAAGACTACTATAATCATCACTGCAACCCAAGGATTCTGTACAGCGCCAAAAGCTTGGTCTAACAGTTCAGGATTCAACAGTAAGAAGCATATAGCGACTGTAAGGATAGCGATTGGCAGTATGAACGATTGCAAACTTTGAAGCCTGCTAACTTGCATACTCTCGTAGGCATCCCACCAGTCACCAAAATACGTGACTACTCTTTGAACTTTAGCGGTAACCCTAGTGTTCAAATCGCCTAAAGCTTCTTTCAGCCCTTCCATTTCCATGTAGTCTAAAACGTGTACTGCCTGATGATGTATAGTTTCTTTCTTATCTTCCATACGTTGCTTTTGGCTTTCGTTAAAAGCCAGTTTTGTATCATCCAATTCTTTTCTTAAAGACACCATGTCTTCTGTTACGCAAGCTATTGATTTGCCGTCACCTGAAACTTTAGCTTCTGCTACTTTGCATGGATTAGGAATTAACAGTTCTGGAACAAAATATTTGCCTTCAAAACCCCCACCGATCAAGCGAAAAACTGGACCTCTAGAACCATGCTTAATATTCATCAAGTTATCAAGAACTGGCTCAACGGTTAAAGCATCCCAGCTTCCACAAGGAATCGTCATATCTTTATATTCGGTTTCGCCTGGCTGCATGTTAACAAGTTCATCCCATCTGCCAAAGTATTGAATTGTAAACTCGTTGATTACTCCAAACTCTGCATATCCAGGGTTAAATTCGATTGGCTCGCTTAACTCAAATAGTTTGGCTCTGTGACCTGTTGGGTTGCCGTCATTGTCTAGGAACTCAAAGGTTTTCTTTTCTGTGAAGTGAACGTTCAAGATGTAGCTTGCAAGTTTCTTGTTGCCAATTTTTAATCGGGCAAGCCTAATTATGAGTAAGAAATGTTTGAATGGAATGTTCTTTTGTTGGTAGCTTACGTAAATTAGTATCCAGCCGCCGAAGAACACGACAAAAGACAGAATGCCTCCTACAATCATTCCTAACGGTGCACTTTCTATGCCTCCAAAATATAGGGAGGCAAACATGCATCCTATGAGAACCCCAGCAGAGGCGAACATTAAAATTATAAAGTATTTCATTTCGCCTCCAAAAGCGCCTGTGACAACTGACGGTTCATCTGACATTTTTAAGAGTCAACCTCGCGCATTCTGTATTTTGCTTGTTGAGGCTGATTGACGGCTGTTTGTGTTGAACCGTTTATTTTAACTCCTAAGTTGCCTTTGTCTTCAAGTTGTTCTCCATGATAATCTATTTTCTTGTTGATTGGCAGATTCATTGTTATTGTGCCTGTAACTTGGGCTGTGCTAAAGAAGCGGTCTATGGTGTTAACTAAAATGCCGTCTAAACCTTTTTGTGTTTGAGTGTTTGGCGCTATAATTTCTGTTTTGTTGCTGTAACTGTTTTCTTCTCTTTCAGAATTGAAAACTTCACGTTTAACTGTTTGTGCTTGTGCAGGCTGTTTTTGACTTCTGTAGACCCATACTAAAACAAAAGTTACGGCTGTCACAATTAAGAGTATGACGGCTGACCAGTAGTCACTGTCTTTTAGGTACCACGCAGCAATTATTGATGTTAAAGCGATTGTGATTAAGAAAACTTGGTTTTTGTTAATGTTTGCCATTTTTTATTTTGTCCTCTTCTTTTTTTTTAATTTCTTCGGCTTGTTGTTTGGTTAATAACCTTATTTCGCCGTAAACTTCGCCTTTTGAATCTTTGAAGGTTCTAAATTCGATGTATTCGGCTTTGAAAAGCGCAAAGAATGAATCCCACCTTTTTGGTGTGACAACGGTTTTGCTGGTGTGGCGGTCTGTGATTTTGCGTATTTCAGGTTTCAAAATTTCTTCTCTTTCTGGGTCGTCTGTTTGGTTTATCATTGCGCTTGCCTGCTGATATATCTTTATAAGATACTTATATTTAAAATGTATCTTTTTCTGTTACATCACACATGGATATATCTTGCTAAGATATGCTTATATACTCAAGTTACCGAACGTTAACTTAACAGAAAAAAGGATAAAAAGGAAAGAAAAAAAAATGGCAAAAATAAAAATAAAAAGTCTAATGATGTCAGGCATCACAATTCTTGTACTACTCTTACTCACAGCATCCTTCTACGCATTTGTCATCCAACCCAACATTCAAGGCGCACCAGCACTAAAAGTAGGTCCAGACGGTCAACCAACAACAAGCGATGGCGCACCAGTCGGAGGCGCATTTTCTGGACCCCTCGCAGTCAGCTTCACCTTCCTAGACCACCTAGACCAAGACGCTGTAGACACAACCGCGAATGCTACAGTAAAAATCTACCACAAAGACCAAACCTCACTTTTCGGCACAACAACCACTGGCGCAACCATAACTAGCCAAGTATGGCCCAGCGACAGCGGCATGTTATACTTGCTTCTGCAACCAGCCTCAACTCGATACATTGACGCTGAATACACAGCAGCCCAAAGCGAGTACCTTGGCGCTCCGTTCCCATACAAGATTTCTGGCGTAGAATACTATATGTTCCCGTTCGATGTCTCTAAGCTAAAGCAAGTTCAAGGATTAACAACTCCAATTACACTAAACGTTTACCAGTACGAAGCAGACGTTTCAGGCTTAACATTAACTTCTCTAGCTAACGCTACAAGCGCAGACTACAGTGGCACAGCTTGGATTACAGCATCAGGTAGCGGCTACATTTCAGGCGTAACACAAGAGGACATGTTTAAGATTGCAAAAGTTGAACTTTCACTTCCAGACGCAGCCAACATTTCACTAGTTGACAACAGCCACGTTAAATCTTTGAAAGTAACTCTCGGATTAGGCAACGGTCAAGCACCAAGACAATTCACGCAGTACTCACACTCAACAGGCGGCAGCTACATAACATTCTTAACTGGCATATCTGACTCAACACAAGAATACCAAGGCATACCAGTAAAATACAGTTCAACAGATGCAGCAACAGGTTTAAGCTACACTGTAAGTTGCGAACTCAGCGGATTTGCAGCAAGTGACGTTTGGGACCCAACATTAACAATAACTTATATTGGACCAGACGGTGCAACAGGCACGTTCAGTAAAGAAGTCTCTTTCACTGACACTGACACTTAAGCAGTCAAGGCAATTCTTTAGCCTCTCTCCCCTCCTTTATTTAAAAAAAACTTGGATTCGGTGAAAACAGAAATGACTAAGGTAAACAAGCAAAAAACGGTTCTTTTCGGCGCTTTCATACTGTTAGTTCTCTTCATTTCAGGATTTGTTTATGTTGCCGCTTCAATGGTTTCTGTTCCAGATGAACCCCCTGTTGGCGAGTTGACACCTATAAATTCTGGTTCTACAAGTCAGCCTGGCGTTAGTTCTTCTGGTGCAGTTTGGCAGTCGCTATTCGTTACTAACAATGATGGTTCTTCTTACTGGGCTAACGCG
>JBAZEV010000136.1:0-4036 GCA_041653695.1 Bathyarchaeia archaeon | reverse complement strand
CTTATTCTACGGAAACGTTATAGGCAAAAAGGCTCTTTTCCTCGGAGAAATAGGATTAACAGGTCCATACGGCGAGTTTGAAGGAACCAATTACAAAGAGTTCGAAGTTAACATGTTACAATGGTGTGAAGATTTCAATGTTTCTTATGCGGTATGGATTTACGAAACTGGAAACTCAAATTTCAGACTGTTTAATACCAGTGTTTTCCCATACACGCTTAATGATGCTGGAATAGCCTTAGTCACTGCTTTAGGCGGTGATTTGAATTACACCTTAGAAATCTCTGGAACTACACCAGAATCAGCAAGTACGCATATTTCCAGTACCCTAAACTACGAGTTTACCGCTGATGGCAACGACACTGTAAGCGAAACTCAAGTGGCACTCTTCTATAGTAATTACACTCAAGTCGGAACTAACCAGACTAGCCTTACTGGAACGTTTAACGCTTTAGTTAATGAAAGCTACATTATTGCGTGTTCATTGGTTGGCGTGAATGGTGCAATAGGCTATCTTGAAGTGCCTTTTACAGTGGCAATTCCTCCTGAGCCAACACCGTCGCCTTCTTCGTCTGTGCCTCCTGTTGTGTATCCTTCTGTTAGTCCTTCTGAGACGCCTTTTATAGTGCCATCTGATGATGTGACGCCTAGTTCTTCTGTTCCTGTTGGTAGTGTTGATTGGTTTTCTGAAAACATGGTTGTTGTGGGTGTTGTTGTTGCTGTCGCGGCTTTCATCGGTGTTACTCTGCTGTTTGCAAGAAAACATTAAGCAAAACCGCCTATTTTCTTTATTGTGAACTCTTATGCCCACTGTCAAACAAAACACTCTTTATATTAAAGCAAAGGGTGGGGAACCGGTTGCTTTTCTGCAAATAATAAAGTTTAATTCAAGACAAAACCCGAACAAGTTCTCTATAGACCTTCCGGAATGGTGGGCCTCTCTGTTAGGGTACAAAACTGTTGTCGCAGACACATGTGACGCCGTTATTTTAGCCTTCAAAGAGAGCAAAAAGAAATTTGAAGAAATGACGTGTAGTAAACGAAAAGTTATACTTTACAAGTTCTTAAGCTCTGCAATGCTATATAAGCTTACAAACGGAAAATTTGTTGCAGGCCGCGAACCCCACGATTCTGACGGAGCTATCGAAAAATGTCTCTTCCGAACAAAAGGTGGTGATTATCCCGGTTCTATGGATTCCGCTGATGGCACAGGTTTAACTTTTTGGTATAGAGTTTGTTATGAAGTTACAAGTAGCTTTGAATCGTATACTTCATACGTGAGCTTGGATGATGTTAAAATAACTGATTCCCGTTCAACAGAAAAGAAAGTTATCGAGTGGACACAGCAACGCGAAGACTTTTTCCACCAATTCGAGTTTGAAATAACAAAAATGATTGTTCAAATGCACAATTTCTTGTACTCTGAACCTGAAAAAGTTGCTCAATTAATCGATACTTACAAAACTGCTTCTGCACTGCCTGATTTAACTAACGCCGATGCTTAAGCGTTTGGAACAAATTTTTTCGTGGTCTATAATCATCATTACGTCTTCGTTTGTGGTTCCACAACCATATTTGCAAGCCCACTTTTTGCCGTCTTTACCTCGATTAGCCATCCATTAACCTGAACATTTTTCAGGTCTTCAACATTTAAAACTAAAGTTTTTTCTCAAACAATTAATACAGGTAAACCTTAAATGTAGTTTAACCTAAAATAAACTTAGGCGTCTTCAAAATGAATTATACATGTCATACTCCAAAAGCGCTTAGTGAAATCATAGACGTTTACAAGCAAACTATTAGTGAACTGCGGAAACGTGTCGGATACGAAACTACTGCTATCGCTGACTATGAGAAGCTTCTTGTTTTTCTCAGGTCTAAGCAACCAATAAAAAACTTGACTTATGGTGGCTCTCAATCCAGCGTCATTTCCACAGTTGAGCATGTTCTAAGTGAAGAACGTGAGCATAAAGCTGAGCTTGAACGGTGTATTAGACTTCTAGAGCAAGAGATACGGCAAGCTGAAAAAGAAAAAAGTAGTCGCTAACACGCAAAACCTCACTCTTTTTCTATTAAGTGATTGTGATTGTGATTTATGAGGGCGTTTGAGGTTTTAAAAGATGTCTTTGTTTCGTCTGGACCGCCAATGATTCTGCTGAAGGGTGCCAAAATCAAACTTTGTTATGCTAAAGGGCATCCTGTGCTTGGAAGCATATTTGAAGACTGTGAAACACATGAAACAATAAACCAAAATAGTTGGCAAAAATATTTTAAACTCTAAGCAAAATCTGCCCTTTTTTTATTGGTGTACTTTATGAATCGTAACTCTTTACCTTTGTGGGTTAATCAAGAACTGTACTTTTCTAACTCTAAATATGCTGAAGCCGTACAGGATTATCTTGAACGTGAACGAAAACAAAAAGATTATCTTGGCATGACTAAAGAAGAGTTAGTTAGGAAATGTGAAGGAAAAGACTCGATGATTGAAGAGTTAAAACATCAACTTGATGTCGCCCAAAAAGCGTTAATTAACTGTGCAAATAAAGAGTCAATGTACCAAAAACGTTAATTTCTCAAGCAAAAGCGTCTTCTTTTTCTATTGGAGATTAAATTATGGAATCAAAAAAACCAAAAACGTTTCCTCAACTTGAGACTGAAATTGTGGCTTGTAAGCAAAGGCTTTATGACGAGAACATTTCTGATGAAGACCGAAAACAAACGTTTGCTCTTTTAGAGCAATTAAGCAGTGAATTGGTTAAGAAAACTGATGCTTTAGTGTTTTGCCCCCGAAAAATGATTGTGAAACAACATGACGACTGTAATCTTTACGTGTTCATGAATGACACAAACTCGCATGTTAACGTGTACGCCGGGGCAACAAAAGTTGAACGTTTTCAAGGAGTCAGAATTGAACCTGCACATGGGGATTATCCCGGTAACGCTGTGACAATCTCTTCTTTTGTAGAAACTCCCTGCGGCACTTATGAACCCGGTGTAACCCTGTTGATCACTCTGCCTAATAACCTTAAATCAACCACTGTTCTTCGTAACTCAACAATAGCTGAAACCGAGAAAAAAATGGCTAATCTAGAAAAAGCTAGTCAGAATCAACCATCAACTGAGGCTGATGCGTAAATTATGCCGGCCGATTTTGATAATATGAATGGCACAAGATACGAGTGCGTGCGGTGCGGTGAAGTTTTTGACGGCGAACAAATTGCACTTCGACAAGACCTGAAATGTATTCATTGCGGGTATCACGTGCTTAAGAAGCTTAAGCCTCCTTTCGTGAAACGTATAAGCACTCTTTAATGTTGGTCGTGGACTTTATGAATGACGCCACTAAATGCTTCCTTGAAGCTGTCGCAGTCGGTGCTAGCTTAGTAACAATCCTCTTTTTTATTATTCTAATTGTCCCTGTGTTTTCTTCAAACATGCCTATTAACGTGGTTTTTTATGACGCCGGCAAAAACTGTACTTTACCCTTCAAGGTTGAACTTGAAGGAACAACGCCTCTATACTACATTACTCCACCGGGAATGCCTGAATTTCCTGTAAACGGTGAGGCTGTATTTTTAGAAGTTAACAGTGCCGGTAACGCTTTTGGACAAACTTACTTCGCGTACAATGGAGGCATCAATGTAACCGCTAGCTTTGATAATGGCTTAATCACGTCAACACCATTGCAACCTTTCACTGTTTCTAAATGTGGTCTTTACGATTTGATGGCTCACAATATATTGTTTGTAGGTTACGAGTGGAATCCTGTAACTCAAACTTGGATACTTGAAACTCCTGTCGCTGAATTCTACAAGTAACCAAGCAAAACCTCCCGTTTTTCTATTTAGTGAAATGACAATGAGTAACCGTAAAATGTTCTTTGTAACTATAGCCGTAGCTGTTTTAGTAAGTGCCGCTTTAGTTTACACGTTTGAAAACTTGAAGTATTTTCAAGTTACTATAAACTATTCTGATGGTTCAACAGAAATTTTCTCTTTAACGCCTTTTGCTGATGGGTCATGTCCAAAAATACAAG
>JBAZEV010000135.1:0-4041 GCA_041653695.1 Bathyarchaeia archaeon | reverse complement strand
ATTTGCGTACCCACCCCCACCAAACAAAACGGCACACAAAACCTAGACCCCCTCTTAAACGTAATAAAACAACTTGGCAAATACAGTCTTGTTCCGCCATTAATCATTAAAAGCACTGTGCTGCCTGGAACCTGCAAAAAATTAAATGAAAAATACAATCCAAAATTAAGATTCAGCAGCAATCCTGAGTTTCTACGGGCAAACAGCGCTGTTGAAGACTTCATTAACCCTGACCGCATAGTAATAGGCACATGTTACCCAGACGTGCACATGAAACTTGTAGAATTGTACCAGACTTTCAGAACTAAACGCGCCTTTGACTACATTGTTTACACAGACTCAACGACGGCAGAATTTATCAAGTATGCAAGCAACATTTTTTTGGCTGGCAAAGTGGCGTTTGCGTTGGAAATGAACAGGTTAGCCCATATTTTAGGCGCAGATGGCATATTAGCTTTGAAAACTGTTGGGCGCGACTCACGAATTGGACTTAGCCATCTTGACCCGTCTAAAGGCAAAATCCCTATAGATAGCCCTTGTTTGCCAAAAGATTTGCGGGCGTTTAATCGTCATCTGGAAGATTTAAAAGATTTTGGTGCCATATCAGAGTTTTTAAGTAAAATTGAAGAGTTATCTTTGGAGAAATAAAAAATGAAAATAAAGTGCGATAAATGCGAGTTTGAAGACATCCCAGAAAACTGGAATGCTTTAATATATAAAATAGATGATGATAACTTTAATTTCTATCTTTTATGTCCAGTCTGTGATACTGAATATTTTGTTCAACATGCTGGTCAAATTCAGGGAATCCCTGAAAACAGTTTTATTATTGCTTTTTCTCATTTATTTGCATGCACTTTAGAAGAAGCAAAAACAAGTAAAGAAGCAAAAGAATTAACGAATATCAGATGGCAGGAATTTCGGTTAAAACATAATAAACCATTGGAGATAACAGTAAAATGAGCGTACTTATTGGAACAAAAGTTAAAAACGCCTCTATCTGGTTACCCCGCTTCATAGACCAAATAGAACAGTTAGAAGGTGACATAAACAAAATCGTAGTCATCTACGGCGAAAGCACCGACAACAGCCTTGCCCTCCTTGAACACTGGAAAACCACAAGTAAACACCGCGTAGAATTATACGCTGAACCTTACCTTTCTGAGTCAGAACGTTCAGGAGCAACACTTGCAAAACTAAAACAGGATTTACAATACCTGCTAAAAACAAGTTCAGCAAGTTACTATCTAAACCTTGACTGCGACCTAGTGCAACTTCCTAAAACTTTGATTCCTGACCTGATGAGCAAAGATAAAGATTTAATCGCCAGCATGGTATGGACTGAAGGCAGAACCCCCAAAGTTTTCTTTGACACATACGTTTTCAGGCTTGACGGCTGCATGTTCCACCCGTACAATCCTCCTGGACTAAACCAGACCGCGCCATTCACGGTTGACAGCGTTAGCACATGTTACCTTGCAAAACGTGAAGTTGAACTGGCAGGAACCTACAGCAACCCGTACCCGCATATTCCCTTCTGCAAAACCCTGAAAGATAAAGGCTACCAAGTTTGGATTGACCCAGCAAGCAACGTATACCACATTGACCTAGAAGAACTAGGCATTCTGCACCAACCAATCAATCACCCATACAGTCAAGTGCCCTTTATAGATTCAGTAGGCTTAAAAGTTCCGCCACAACAAGTAGGCGCACAACGATTCATAATTAACCTAAAAAAATACCAAGACGCCACAGCCAAAACGTATCCGCAAGCATCCAGCAGAGTAGAAGAATTCATGGATAAAAGACCCTTAATCACTGCGTCAATGAAAGTGCTAAACGAATCTGAATACATCAATGAAACTTTAACTTCAATTTACCCGTATGTTGACAAAATCGACATCGTTTATGGCCCCGTTGCGCAGTCAAGCCACATTACTTTCAGAGACAACACGCTTGAATTAATCTCAAAGTTTCCCGATGTCGAGCATAAGATAACCGTGATTAAAGGCAACTGGAACAGCAAAGAACACGTTCAAGCTAAACTGCTTGAAAAATGCGTTAGCAAATGGATGCTGTTCTTGGACGCAGACGAAATCATTAAGCCTGAAGGCGGAATCGCAATACGAGCTTTCTGCATGGCAAACCAGCATGGCGAAGCAGTTTATGCACGTCCTAAACAATTCTACAATTTCCTACACGACTTTTATCATGTGGCATGGAGCCAAAATCCCATTAGCCCATGGGCAGAATTCGGGTTGCCGCATCCTTTCCTGATATGGCGTGATTTGCCAGGATTAAACTTTAGCCAGTTTCACACTATGCCAACAGACATTTACGGCGAATTAATACATGTTGATAACCCGCGGTATCAGGGTAAACAGAAAATTATTGACGAATGCGTCGTGTACCATTTTGGTAACGCTAAAAACAGGGAGCGCACATTGGATAAACTGGTTTTTGAGCGTAGGCGTGACCATAATCCTGATGCGGCTGAGAAGGACTGGTGGTTTACTGGAGAATTGCCTGCGGAGTTTGTTGTTGGCGATTTTGACGAGAATGAACTGCCAGAGATTCTTAGGGGGCACAAGTATTTTGGGAAACGCAATATTGAGGTTACGCAGAAGTCGCCAAGTTACAAGTTCAAGGTGATAACATGAAAATTCCTGTTTGCACCCCCGATATAACTATTGAAGACGTTGAAGCAGTAACCGAATGCGCAAAAAGCGGCTGGGTAAGCGGCATATCACCATACGTTGACGCATTCGAAAAAAACTTTGCCCAGTACATAGGCGCTAAATACGCAGTAGCAACCAACAGTGGCTCAACAGCCCTACAACTTGCACTAGCCGCATACGACATCAAAAACAGGGATGAAGTAATAGTTCCAGACTTCACAATGGTAGCATCACCGAATGCAGTAAAAAATTTGGGCGCTAAACCCGTTTTTGTTGACTGCGAAATGAACACTTGGAATATTGACCCCGCTAAAATAGAGGACAAAATAACTAAGAAAACCAAAGCCATCATGCCCGTGCATGTCTATGGGCATAGTTGTCATATGGATGCTATTGTACGGATTGCTGAGTATTACGACTTAAAAGTTATTGATGACGCGGCAGAAGCGTTTGGCGCAAAGTTTTGCGGACACAAAGTTGGGTGCTTCACAGACGCGACAGCATTCAGTTTGTACGCGAACAAAACCATAACGAGCGGTGAAGGCGGAATCGTTACAACTGCAAGCAAAGAAGTGTATGATAAGATGCAGTGGCTTAAAGCTCAGGCGTTTGGCAGGGGAGGTAAACATTTCTATCATGAAGCGCTTGGCTACGGTTTTCGCATGAGCGGATTACAAGCAGCATTAGGTAACAGCCAGTTGAAACGTGCAGACCAGTACGTGAAGGCTCGACGTGACCACGCGGCGCAATACATTGAAAGACTGCTACCATTGTTTAATGACTGTAAACTATTGTTTCCAGTGCAGAAATCGTATGCTGAAAACACTTATTGGATGTTCACTATAATTCTTTTGAAGCATGACCGCGACAAAGTTATCGCTGAGTTAGCTCAGAAAGGCATTGAAACCAGACCTGTGTTTACGCCGATGCATCAGCAGCCGATTTACATGCAGAAGGGCGAGTTTCCTGTTTCTGAATGGGTTGGTTCAAGAGGCATAAATTTGCCGTCAAGCAACACTTTAACAGTTGACGAAATAGACTATGTTTGTAACGCGCTTAAAGAGGCATTAAAATAATGGCTAAAAAAATTGTGCATAAAGGATTCTTAACTGCACTTTACATTGAAGGACAATTCATAGAATATTTTGACACATTGGATTCGGCAAAAAGTTTTGTTGAAGAAAGCAACAGCGGATATAAAGGAACCAATTTTTTTACTAAACCAATCCATTTTTTTACTATGCAGGAGGAAACAAAATAATGGCTCCTTTTGACAGTTTCGAACGGTTACTAAGAAAATACATGGCACTAAACAAACCCAAACTAATACTTGAATACGGACCTGGCTTAAGCACACAAATTA
>JBAZEV010000134.1:0-4041 GCA_041653695.1 Bathyarchaeia archaeon | reverse complement strand
CGCCCTCTACGACCAGTACATTACAGAAGGAAAAACCTTCGCACCCAAACTAAAAAAAGCCCTAGCCGCAGGCAGCAGCCTATCACCACTCGAAATCGGCAAAACAATGAACCTAAACGTTGCAGAACCAACCTTTTGGAACAAAGGCATAAACGTGTTCAAACGCCTCCTAGACAACCTCGAAAAAACAATCCAACAATGAGGAACACCAATGGTAATTAACCAAATCCCAATCGCGTTGCTCTTCTTAATCATCTTGAATCTCATCTCACTAGCCATCTTTGGAGTAGACAAACTCAAGAGCATACACAAAAAATGGAGAATCCCCGAAACAACACTCCTGCTGGTCGCCTTTTTCGCCCCATTCGGCGCCTACGCCGGTATGCTACTGTTCAGACACAAAATCCGCAAAATCAAATTCCTTCTAGTTCCCCTGTTTCTATTCATTCAAGTATGTTTGATAATTTATTTCCAAATCAACAACATATTCTAGATTTCAAGAAAATACTGAACATTGATGAACAGATTTCTGTTTTTCACACGTTCATGCGGCATATTTGTATGCTAATAGCAGTTAATTGTTGAAAACAGTACTTTTCAGATTTTTCTAACAGCACAAAAACTGTGAACCGAAAGCTTTCACACATACATTTGTACACCCAGAAAACCTTGGCATGTTAAGTTAATATTTTATGACTATTAACCGAGCATTGTTGAAAACGGGCAAACCATACTTTGTAAACTCCAAAAAAACGTGGACATAAACGCCAGTTTATTGGCTTTTGTTTTCCTGTTTCATCTAAAAGTAAATAAAGGGATTCCACGATATTTACGCCAACAAAGAATAGAATTATTCACAATGGTGTTTCACGTGAAAACTGTACATACTCACAAAAGAATTTTGCCAACGTTGGCGTTTTCTCTTCTCGCTATTTTAATGGTATCAACCTTCATGGTGCAAATCCCAGCTGTCCGCGCACAAAGTGAAGACTCGAAAATAACGGGTACAATCTTTGACGACGCAGTTGACACAAACGGAGACGGCTTGTATAATTACCTCCTGGTAGGTGTGCAGGTTAACATCACCGAAGCGGGAACATACACCGTGAAAATCGATTCACTGTTTGACTCTGAATATAACCCAATCAAAATAGCGGTACAAAACAAAACACACCTTAACGTAGGCATAAACATCGTTTACCTGAACATAAGCGGATACGAAATCTACTACGCCGCAGCCAACCCCGCAATGCTTGGAATCTTTGGATTGTACAACTCAACAGACTCACAGGCAGACTCAGGTTACGGCGTTGCCTTATCTGAAGAATACACATACACAGACTTCCAGGTACCACTACAAAACATCACATTAAACCAAATTAACCGACAAATAACAATCAACGAAATCGGAAAAATCACGGTATTTGACAAATACACAATAACCAACAACGAATTCAAAACACTAGCAATACAACTTGGTTGCCTAACCGACGCCAAAGACATAACCGTTCGCGACGAAATGGGCAAACTCGGCGTAAGCGTAAACCAAACCACAAAAACCATGACCGTGAACCTGCGCGGTGCACTACAAACAGGCGAAACAACAACCCTGTATGCATTATACAAACTCCCATGGGACACATACACCAGCAACGAAAACGGTCAATACGCGTTAGATTACACATTCTTTGAAGAATTCAACACAACAATAACCAAACTAACCGTATCCATAACCTTGCCAAAAGGCGCAAACTACAAAACATCAACAGTGACACCGCTGTCAGTCAATAAAGATGAGCTGCAACAAATAATAAACTACCAAATCAACAACGTACACCCAACAGACAACCTAAACTTCGCACTCAAATTCGAATACAGCATATTCTGGGCATCACTTTACCCAACACTATGGGCTGGAGTAATCGCAGCCGCAGCAGCCGTAATACTATTCCTTAACAGCAAATCATCACACGCAACAGTAACCCAAACAACAACAGTACAACCAGAATCACTCAAAAGCTTCGCAGACACATACGAAGAAAAAATAGCAATCCGCCAAGACCTTGAAGCACTCGAAGAACGACTACAAGCAGGAAAAGTCCCAAGACGACAATACAAAGTAAGACGAAAAATGCTGGAAGGACGACTATCCGCGGTTTCCAGAAACCTCTCAGCACTTAGCAACACAATACGACAAGCAGGCTCATCATACGGAAGCTTGGTCCGCCAAATCGAAGTAGCAGAAACCAACCTTGACAGCGCACAACGCAACATGCAACACGTTCAAGCACGTTACAGCCGAGGAGAAATCTCAAAAGGCGCATACCAAAAGCTCGTAGACGAATACAAAACCAAAATTGAAGAAGCAGAATCAACAATCGACGGAGTCCTACTACGGCTCCGCGGTTAAATTCCTTTTTTTGGAAACGTTTTTATTTAGTTAACTCATTTTGATGATTTAACTCTTAAAATTGGAGATGAATAACCATGGTTAAAATAGAAATCGATCTTGAAAAATGCAATGGATGCGGAACATGCGTAGACACATGTCCAGTTAGCGTTTACGAAATGAAAGACGGCAAGTCTGTTGCAGTAAACGTTGATGACTGTCTTGTATGCCGTGCCTGCGAGATGCAATGTCCCGAAGGCGCAATTCAGGTCATCGAGTAAACCAAACCCCTTAGTTTAATATACTCAAGGGAAACCACAGTTTCCCTCAATCTTTTCTCTGTTATAATAAAATTTTCTAGTACACACATTAGGTGCTGTTTGCTTTTCCTTTACACATATCTGGTTTAGTGTGTCGCAATTTTTAATATACATATACGTGTAGCCAAAGTTGGTGGGAACATGCAAAACACAAAGGCGCTAAAGTGCACCTTGATATTTTCGTTGATAATTCTCTTTAGCTTTTCTGGTGTAACATACGCGTTGGCATACACCGTAAAAAACCAAGTCCTATACACACAAACATTCGAAATCGAACCGCAAGAACAGATATTCACCTCATTTTACTTACCCGCCCCAGCAACGTTGTTTGAAGTAAAACTTGCGGTATCACAAGGAACAATAAAATGGACACCATACAGCGCAACATTATTTGAAGACACAGTTACCAAGTTGCCCTACACGATAAACGAAACAACTCAAGGCTGGGAATGCGAAACAGGCAACGGCACAGTAAAATGGCGAATCGACCAAGAAAACCTTAACCAAATATGGTACCTGTGCTTGTGCAACCCAGACACATACACAAAACAGGTAACCGTTCAAGTCACCAAAACATGGTCAACACAAAACTACCAAACTTGGAACTAAACAGCCAAACCACATTTTTATCCCACAAAAGTCTGAGCATCCTACTCTTATGTGCAACCTTGCCCCATGAACATCTGCTGCACCTTAACAACACCTGCGCTGTCAACGGCTTGAGAGTAACCCTCCAAAAGCTCATTGTTTAATATGATAAACTGTGGACCCCACTTAAACTTAGACAACAAAGCCTCAGCCTGCTCACGAAAACCAGCAATAAACAAAGCAGCCGCCAACGCCTCCACGGTACTTAGCTTGGTTGGTTTCCCGAAATTAACGGGGTTCGCCGCCACCAGATACGGCAAACAACGGGAAACAAAACGGGACGAATCCTCAAAAACCTCTTTTGCGTGCACCCAACTGCAATCCAAAGCAGACAACCCATGTTTCTGCAGCCGTTCCCTGTCCTCGGGCGAGAACGCCTTAGGCGTAAACGGGTCCAAAATAACTGATCCACGGGGAATTTCGCGGACGTTATGAACCAAACGCAACAAGTTATGACGTTTTAGTTTTAGTGCGCTACATTTTTTGGGGTCACACTGTTTCGCGTGGTAAACAATGACCTTAACCTGATCAGAGCTCACCTTGGCGCAACTCCAGATGACACATTGGATCATCCATCATATGAGGTATCCAGTCAAGAAGGTCTGTGGGAATCAGGTGCGGACCTTTCTCGTTTGCCACAAAGTCTCCTGCTGCGCCGTTAACAAATGCGCCCGCAACAGCGGC
>JBAZEV010000133.1:0-4070 GCA_041653695.1 Bathyarchaeia archaeon | reverse complement strand
CTTAATGTGAATTCCCGGTTTAATGTTGTATCTTGCAGAGAAACCGTAGCCTGACTCAAAATAATCGTACAAGTCTCGGTAGTTAGTGTAGCCTTTAACGCCGAAGATAAAGTTGCGTATGCCCTGAGACGCCAGAGAAAGCAGTGAAAACTCTACAAGCGGCCTGTTTAAAAGGCGTAGACAGGCTTTGCTGGTTTCCGCTGTCAATGGCAAGAGGCGTGTGGCTTTGCCCCCTACAGGAATAATAACACGTATCTTTTCAGGAGAATAATTATCTCCAACCAAAGGTGCATAAGTGTCACCCAAAACATTTCACCAATAACTTGTATAAGACTAAGGCGATTTCAATCCTTTTAAACTATATTATTTACCGTTAACGCTGCTTGATTATTTTTTTAAAGTTGGCAACCTTATAAGATGCACACTTACGCCTAATGCTACAGCTAAAAGCGCAATTTGAGCAATCAAAACCTCATTCAAAACAAAAAACGATGAATAAAGTATTGCAGCCCACAAAATAGTTACCGCGACAATCTTTGTCTTCAGGGGAATTCCTTTGCCTTCCTGATAGTTTCTTATGTACTCTCCAAACCACTTGTTCCCCAGCAGCCACTTATGCATGCGCTCTGAACTTCGCAGATAGCAGGCGGCAGCAGCTAAAAGAAAAGGCGTTGTAGGCAGAATAGGCAAAACCAATCCAATTGTACCCAGCACAAGCGAAGCGGTTCCCGCTACAAGCAGCAAAACCCTAACTACTTTTCGTTTGCTTTGTTTAACGCCAGTGACTTGCTTAGGTGCATTTTCCATTGTTCTTCATGTCACTAAACGTAATCATTCATAAAAATCATACGTTAACAGCGTTTCTGATAGAATTTTTATAACTAACCTTAACCAACTACAATGACACATTGGATAGAGCAGTATGAATAAACTTGGCGCCTTCATAAAACTAATACGACCAATCAACTGTGCAATGATGGGGTTCGCCGTTTTCGTAGGCGCCATACTCGCAACATCACAACCGCTTCAAGCAAGCTGGCTAAACATTCTTTACGGCTTCTTCACAGGCTTTTTGCTTTGTGGAGCAGCCATGGCAATCAACGATTATTATGACCACGAAATTGACGCTGTAAACGAGCCAATGCGCCCAATCCCAAGCGGATTAATCAGCGCAAACACGGCATTAGTATTTGTTTCATTGCTTACAGTGGCTGGTTTAGTGTTTGCTTACTTTTCAAGCGTACTCTGCCTTTTTGTCGCAATCGCTTCATGGATAATCACCGTAAGCTACGTCACGATAGGGAAACGCAGCGGTTTACCCGGCAACTTTTTAGTCAGCGCATGCGTAGCCATCCCCTTCATCTATGGCAGCATTGCAGTCACCAACACAGTTCAGTTGAACGTTTTACTGTTCGCGTTAATGGCTTTCCTTTCTAACACTGGCAGAGAAATCACAAAAGGCATCGTTGACACCAAAGGCGACAGCGCCCAAGGCATCAAGACCCTTGCGGTACGTTATGGAGATAAAAAAGCCGCAGTTGTTGCCGCAATATTTTATGTTTCAGCTGTTGCTTTAACGCCGATTCCCCTAATCTATGGCTTGGTTTCTATATGGTTTATTCCATTTGTACTGGTTACCGACGCGGGGTTGGTGGTTTGCTCAGCGGTTTTGCTTAGGAATTATTCACGAGAGAATGCACGCAAAATTAAGAAGCTTGTTTTGTTGTGGTTTGTGTTTGGCTTATTAGCCTACATTTTCGGTTCGTTATAGAAGCTTTTTTGTGAATGCTTTTATTTTTGTTTACAGTGTAGACTGTCTTGCCGAATGATGAGAAGGCATTAGATTGACATTCGTTGGATGAAAATTCAGAGTTACTCAGACGGCAAAGGGTGAATAACTTTATGGGTGTGGTAACCTGTAAGGTTATTCACCTGAGGGAACCTCTCAAGTAAGACTATTTATCATTGTTTTGTGGTGAAGACACCTAAAGCTCTATTTTAGTTATTCAGACGTTGACGGATGTAATAGCAGATTACTCGGAATCATTTAATTTAAACACATTCTTGGATGCGGGTTTAACCTGATTTTCGGAAGTCTGTGCTGAATTGTCTGCCTTGAAAATGGCGGAAAGCCCTGAAAAACCGTTATGTTCCAACAGTTGGGTTAATATTCATGTTAGATGAAAAAAAATCTGTATGTTATTTAGTAAGGAGACCATTTTTTACTTCTTTATGGGTTTGCTGTCTAGATCTAACCAGGTTAGCACAAATACGCATACGCTTGCCTCCATTAACCGATTAATGCTTAAAAACAACCAAACTGGCGGAAACATTGCATGCTAATAGGCGGAAAAAAATCATTAATCTTCATGTCGATGGGTTTGGTTGCCTTTATACTGTATTTGGGGTTTTTTGTTGGGTTTGATGGTCTTTTCACTCTTCTAAGCAAACTTAACGTTTACCAGTATTCCTTATTCTTCTCCTTAGCAGTAGTTGCTCTGTTCTTGGGCATATTTTTTGATTCTATGGTGTGGCATAGCCTGCTTGACTCCTTATCCGTTAAGGTCAAGGCAAGAAAAATACTGCTGTTTAACTGGATTGGCAATTTTGTTGAATTAATCATCCCAAGCGCAACAGTAGGCGGAGAAGTAGCACGTACAGTTTTAGCACAAAAAGAAACACAAACCGACGCCGGAACATCCGCTGCCACCGTTATTGGTTCACGGTTAATCAGCACTTTCGTTTATTCAGGCGGTTTACTTGTTGGTTTCTTGGCGCTTTTGTTCTCTCATCAATTGCCCGCTTACTTGGTTGCGCCAATTGTTTTAGTGATGCTTGGCACTGCTGGAATTGTCGGCCTTGTTTTGGTCGTAGCTTTAAAGCAAAGTGCAACAGCAAAAATAGTGAACGCCACATTGTGGGTTGTTAAGCGTTTTATTAAAAACCCAATTAAGCTTGCTCACTTGCAAGAGAAACTGTACACTGGCTTATCGTCTTTTAGCGAGGCTTTCAAAACCTTCAAGGCTCACCCACGATACCTCATAAAACCGGTGCTTTTTGCAGTTGCCTCGTGGATGTTTAATTTAATTGTTTACTTGATGATTTTTTACTCCTTAGACTTTACGGCTATTTCGATTATTGATTTAGCCACCGTATACTGCATTATCACTACTGTTGAAACCGTGACTGCCGGCTTCCCAGTTGGCGCGGTCGAAGTTACAATGGTTAGCATGTTCTCAATATATGGAGTTCCGTTGGTCGTTGCAGGCGCCGTAACTACGCTATCGCGATTGCTGACTTTCTGGTCTCAAGTAATTGTTGGTTACCCGCTTGTGCAATGGGTAGGCGCTAAATCTTTACTTAAAAGCCCCTCAATCCTTAACCTGCCTCTTCCAAAAGTTCCAAACCAACCTGCACCTATCCTTGCCGCAACTTGAAATAACTACCGAAAACGTTCAAGTTTACGTATGCTTTACTTTGTAGCTGTCAAGAAAAGGCTCAATTTAACGACAAAATTTATCTTTTTGATCAGCGTTCTCTTGGTATGATGGCGAGTGCTCAACAGTAATTTTTAATAGGACTATGAAGCACTCAGTATCTCTATTCAAGGAAGGAAAAGATTGGTAATAGTTTCAGGTACCAAAATAGTGCTAACAGCATCAGCCACAGAAATGAGCGACTTTTACAATAATCCATTCATCGCCTTCGTAGGTGGCTTTGGAAAGGGTCCTATCCCCCTCTCGTATGTGCGAAAAACGCTTTATCCGCATCGACCGAAAAGAGCTGATGGGCAAGCAAGTTATGCTCCTTATGGATTGCGTAAAGTAGAATCTATCCTACTTGAAGGCGGATTCTCACGAGAGGATATAGCCGTTGTAAACCCAGAAGACCTAGAATTTTTCATTGGACCAAACACAAAAGTGGTTGGAATCTCATCCATGGATCCCACAGGCATGGGTTATGTAAGCAAAACCTACAGTTCAATCGTAGGCGGCGGTGAACCAATGAACCGCATAGAATTCCGCAAACTCATAATGCATCCTGCCATCAAAAAATATAAGCCAAAAATA
>JBAZEV010000132.1:0-4091 GCA_041653695.1 Bathyarchaeia archaeon | reverse complement strand
GTTTTGAAAGAAAAACTGACTTCAAGCTTGACGCCTTAATCAACTTTTTTGAACAAGGCATTGCAAACATTTTTTCTGTAAGCGCTGTTTGGTATAGAGTGCATGACGAAATCTTGAAGGATTTAGTTGAACTGCAATCTAAAGTTGCGAAAAGGCGCGAACGAGGTTTTGAACTAATTCAACTGAATAATCCTTATCCTCTCGATAGGATTAATGAAAAAATCTGTACAGCCCGAACCATTGAAGGCATCTTAAACGACCTCTACGAAGACCTCTCAGTAGCCTACAAGAAACAGTTAGACGACGCTTGGAGTGATATTGCGGTTGAAGAACTAACACATGTGTTGCCTTCAAAAACGGTTTATGCTGTTGTTCTTGACGCTAACGGAAAACTCATAGGCGAACCTTACCTTGCACTGGCTACAGAGAAGTTCCTCAACGTTGTCGTAACCGCAGAAATAAAACAGGATACGTTCTACTCAAAAACGTCTCAAAGCGTATTGGTTCATTTTAACCCACAAGTGCACGGCGTCTCAGGACACAGCCACTCAATTGACAAAAAAGCGAAAAGCGTAAGACTCGTAACACTTTAACTAAGCAAAACCTAACCTTTTTTCTATTAACCTTGAGGTAACGCTGTATGTACGATAAAGCTGAGGTTCTTAAATTGTTTCCAACAGCGTTTCGCCCAAACCAAAAAGAAGCTTTGGAACAGACCGTTGATTACTTCAATAGTGGCTATAAATGTGTTATTGTGGAAGCTCCGCCGGGATTTGGGAAAAGCTCATTTAATACTACAATGGGAAATGCGGCTACTAACGCCTACTATTTTACGCCTCAACTTACCCTTATAGACCAAATTCTAAGTGACCCTTTAACCCGTTCATCAGTTCAAGTAATAAAAGGTCGCCAAAACTATTTTTGTGCTAAAGACCCTAATGGAGAATTAACGGTTGATGTTGGCTACTGTGAAGTGCATGGCGATAAATGCGATGAACGAAAATTTATTTGCCCCTACTATGTTGCTAAACAAAAAGCGGTTCAAGCACATATTGCTTTAATGAGTTTTAACTATGCTGTGTTAGAGGGGCGACGTGAAAATAGTGCGTTTGTTAAGCGTCAACTGTTAATAGACGATGAAGCCCATAATCTCGGTGAAGATTTAGTTAAACATGTTGCTTTTTCGTTGTCTATACATACGTTGTCAAAGGAAATTTACCGAATGTATGTAGACCAAATTCGGGAAATTAAAGATGTAGACTCTGCATTAACGCTTGTATCGGACATAAGAAACGAATGCACCACTAAGATAGCGGAACTGAAAAAATTGCCGGTTTTCAATAAAACTGCGGCTAAACAGTTTCAGAAGTTAAAACAGTTTGTAACAAACACAGATATTTTCAGGTCTTCTAAATCAGAGCATTGGATTCAGCAACACGAAACAGAACTTTGGGATGGCAAAAACTATCCAAAGCTAACGTTTACTCCATTAACAGGCAGATTTTTCGCGGCAAGCATGATTTGGAAACGTGCCGAACAATACCTCTTGACTTCAGCAACGTTTCCTAGGTCATTCACGTATGAAATAGGGCTTGACTTAACTTTGAAAGAAGATGAAATCGCTTTCATAAAGGTGCCAAGCACTTTTCCGCCAAAAAATAGGCCAATAATCAATCGCACATGTGGAACAATGACGTACAAAAACAAGGCGGCAACTATGCCGCTGGCAATAAAAGCGTTGGAACGTATTTTGGACGAGGAAGCAGAAAATAACATTTGTGTTCATGTTCATAGCTACGAAAACTCTGCAATTATACGAGAACAGGTTAACTCTAAATATCAAAGCCGCTTAATGTGGCATACTACCTTAAACAAGCAAGAAGTTATCGAGAAATGGAAAAAATCGCGGGGAAAAATCTTGTTAGCAGTAGCGTTAACTGAGGGTCAAGACTTCAAAGACGACATTTGCCGTGCTCAAGTAATATTTAAGGTTCCATTTCCCAATGTGAGCGATAAACGAGTAGCTATTAGGGTAGAACAAAATAAAGAGTGGGTTTGGTATTTTAATCAGGCACTTATCGCGGTTGAGCAAGCGTATGGTCGAGCCGTTAGAAGCCCGACTGATTGGGCTAGATGTTACATTGTTGACTACTCTTTTGTGTCTTTGTTGTCTAAATGTCGAAAAGACGTTGCTCCATGGATAATTGAAGCTTTACCGCCTGAATGGAAACGGCTTGTTCAATGAAGCAAAACCTGTCTCTTTTTCTATTGATGATTAATATGGCAAAAGAAGTGTGTTCACCCAATCTTGAAGCTGGATTAATAGTTTCCATCTATGAAGACCCTGTAACTGAAAAAAAACTTGAAGGTAAAGCTAAACTTGTCAGAAAAACAAGTGTTGCAGACAGTGATTTAGGTTCACCAGTAGGGATTTATTCTGAGCCTAAACTTGGCAGGCTTGAAACGTGGATAGTTAGCTTTGGAGGGTTTGAAGACCATGAGGAAGTTACGCGAGCTATTAGGGTTCATGTTAACCATGAAACCATGAATCATGAACAGAAACAAGAATACTACACTGAACTGTACTTTGCAACGCATTCAAGTGGCGCTTTAAGCACGGCTGAAGTACAATCATGGAAGGAACCACAATTAGACGAAAAAATCCAGGTACTTCTCAAACTTACAGGGTAAACAAAAAAGTTGAGGGTTAAAGCAAACTCTTTTCTTTTATGTTTTTTTTTGGTTTTTAGACGAAAAACGTTAAATGGGCAGATTGTGATAATGGCTGTTGGAGATTAGCTTGAAGGTTTATGGGTTTGGGCTTTATTGGTGAGAATCTTACAAACCCTGAAAAATGTAATCCCTTTCTATTGGTTCGCTTAAGTCCGTAAATCTTCAAGCAAAATCTCTCTCTTTAGCTTTTGATGTGAACCATTTTGGAGCAACCTTTGTCTCTTCAAGAAACCTTAAAACGTTTGGTTAAAGCTGAAACTCCTGTTTCCATTCAAGAGCAAGCCCCAAAAAATCTTGTTGTTGTGCCTTACCCCATAGAAGTGTATGTTCCCTACAGGTTTGATATAACTCAAAGGCTTCCTAAAGTGTACGCTCCTGTTTCTTGCGAAGTGCATGTTTCAGGTTGTGCAACCAAAAGCGAGTATGACCCACTGTTCTACGTTGAAGTTGCTCCTAAAGGCGTAACTTTGCCAAAAGACGTTTTCATTATGGCGCTTGGCATATCAACCGTTGCAAGTCTTGATGAGTACCTAAAGATACGTCAAACTCACTATAGCAGTGAAGAGTCTTTTCAGTGGGCTTCAGAAGAGGAAGAAGACGAGTTACTAAAGCAACTGCCTTATCCTTTTAACCAAATTGATTGTGAGGTTGAATTAGAGTGGAGATTTAGACAGGATATAACGTTTGATGAAAACGCTGAAAACATTTGGAACGCTTTTTTCCACAAGTATACTGAGCAGGAACTAAACGAAGAAGACGTTGAAACCCTAAAGTTGATTGCTCGAACAAAAGAACTCCATGTTTCAGGCAAGAAACTTGACCTTATAGAGCGAATATTAAGCAAGCAAAAAGAGGTTAAATGCCCTTTTAACATTCATCCTTCAAACTCTGGCGTCTCTGACGTATGTAACGAATGTGGGTATCAACGAAAAACTTTTGATGCTTACCTAAAAGAAAACGTTACTGATTGCGGTTTAGACCCTGAAATGGCAAACGACGACTCCCCCAATGAAGAACAGCCCAAGCAAGCCTTCACGGTTGATATAATGAAAGTCTATGGAAAGGCTTGTTCAATTTTTGGTACATATGACTGCAAGAAAGGTTGTCCGGATTCTCTGCGGAAAGCGTGTCAATCTGTGGCAGAAACAAGGAAGCATGTTGTACAGCAAGAACTTTTCGCTGAAAATAGGTTAACTGTTGAAGCTAAAACGCAAGAATCGGCAGAGTTGCCTAAATGGGAAGACCCTGACACATCAGAAGTTGATGTAGAAAACTGTGAAGAGACCGACGAAGAGGAAGATGAAGAGGCAAAGCCTAAACGAAAACCACACAGAGAAGAGGAAGACCCTGAAGTTAAA
>JBAZEV010000131.1:970-4094 GCA_041653695.1 Bathyarchaeia archaeon | reverse complement strand
TAACAAAATGAGCTATAATTCCCCAATCATGAATTAAACCCGTACTGCTAAAAGCATGATACAATAACGTCCTAACACGATCCATCGAAACACGCTTCTTAACATGAACAAAAACACGGCCAGTCTCCCACCACTGAACACGACCCAAACTACCCCGATCCCTATCCCAAATCAAAATCCTATTCCTATTCCTACTAAGAACCCACCCCGCCTCAACCGCCAAACCCGTAACCTCCACAAACCGCTTACGCTCCAAACACTCAGGAACCCAAACCTCAGCAAAAACCGCATGCTGCCCATCAGGCTTTGAGCGAACCGCCAACCTTGAGCCTCGCTCATTTCGGAGGTCAGTTTTCCATCGGCTGCTTAGTTTCCATAGGTATGCTTTGTTTTTTTGGTAGTCTATGCCTAAATCTAAGGCTAATTTGCGGAGTTTTCCTTGTTGTTTGATGTTGGGGTGTTCGCGGAGCCATTGAAAAACTCTGTTAAGCAAGGGCTCATTTGTTTCCTTACCTACTATACCTTTCCTTACCTTGTTTGGGTAATGGTCAATAGGTAAGGAGTTTGCCACGTTAGAAAAGACTCCTTTCTAATTTTTGATTTGCTTTTTCAAAAACTCGTATTCTCTGATTGTTTTGTCCCGTTGCCATCTAAGTTTTTCTCCCCCACTCCCCAAACAAAAAACTAAACTTTCTGCTCCCGTCCCCCACGACAATTACAAGTCAACAACTCAGCCCGAAGCAAACAACGCACACTACCCCTACAATCTGGGTCCCCACAACTACAACAGTCAGGAACACCCTTAACCAAACAACCCTCAAACACGCATTTCTTAAGCAAAATCTCCTGAGTCACATGCGAAACTGGACAGCAAGTTTTAACCCAGAAAAACCCGCCACTCACTGTTTAAGCCTCCACAAAAAAACATGTCCACCATCAGGGTAACTTTTACGCTCAACCAACCCCTCACTCTCCATCATCCGAAGAGCAAGAATCATGTAACCCCTCGCGCAACCACATTTTTTAGCTAACGTCATAGAAGAAACCCAATAACCGTTCAACTGCTCTTGCTCAATTAATTTAGAAAAAATGTTGCGGTAAATTCCTTTTTTCCGCATAGACAAAATCATCGTCATGCAGGATACTCCCCAGTTTGCAACGCTTTAGCAATTTCAGGTGTCACAAGCAACGCTCTTTGACTATAACATGGCTTGTTATCGCTTGAATATCTCATTTCAGTTAAACTTCTCGGGCTATGTAGACAAGTGTGATTTTTGCGTTTGCTACACCACTTGTTTTTACGGGTCATTTTTCTGTTTTTTTGGTCACAGAAGTAACTTTCAGGTTCACAAATTCTACATGTCAAATTATTCTCCCCCTTTTTTCTCCTCAGACATCAACCAGAACTCAAGTTTAACACAGTTAAAAGAATCACATTTACTGCCGCCAGCCTCAACCAAAACCCTACAGCAATCGCAAGGAAAAACATCCGAAACCAAATTCAACGTGGGCAAATAAGGGGTCTTACCGTCTTTAAACTGAACAAGCAAACTCTGCGACTTACTCAAATTTCATCCTCCCCAAAAAACGGGTAAACAAAAACATGACCTAACGCATCAGTCTCAGTACGCACATACTGCTTAAACGCAGAGTTCCTACCATCCATCTCCCTAACCCGAGCACCAACATTCTCCATCTCAACATTTTTATTTTCACGCAACCACTTACGAATACCCTTATACGTCATTCCGGGATACGCATAAACTGCTTGACGAACCAAAGCTCTGCTCCGCGCATTCTTTTCAGGATTATATGTACTCGGCTTCTTTTTAGGAACATCAACATTTTTACGCTTAGCCAACTCTAAACCAGTCACAAACTTAGCCTCCATTTCAGTTTAACCTCCTATGCTTATGCGGCAATCTTCGCTTTTGGGGTGCACAAAAACCCGCCTGAAAATGTATAGGACCCACCAAAAATGCATCCCCAAACGGCTCGGACATATCCCCAGCAAAAACCGCCACGCCTAAGCAACCTCCAACGGCTTAGCCTCACCCACACGCGCAGGAAAATTCAAATGGTTACTACACCGCAAAATAGCCAAACCCCGCTCAACATCAACATAAACAGGGTAAACCCGCTGCTCGTTAAACCCATCTTGAACAGGACACAAACCACACTTACGATCAAACATCTATTGCCCCTCTCCCGCGTCTTGAGCATGAACTCGCAACGGCTCATCAGTAAACTCAAATAAAGTCTGCAAAGACCCCACACGCTTAACCGCAAGCGCATGGTATTCAGGCTGTTTTTCACAGCACCAAAAACGCCTACCCAACATTTTAGCAGCTAAAGCAGTCGTACCCGAACCCACATAAGGGTCTAAAATCAGGTCGTTAGGACGACTGCCTAAAGTGATGAGGTAACTCATTAATGTGAGAGGCTTAACCGTAGGATGAATATTCCCTTTCCTTAGTTTTCCTGTTCTGTTTCTTGGATTATTACAACCTATAGCATTTTTATCGTGTCTGGACTCATCCAAGTAAGAAGCGTTATCTAATTTTTCTAAGCCTCGATTACGCTCCTCCTTGCTTGCTTTTGGCACAATCAAAAACGGAAAAGTACGCTGAACCTCAACGGGCAAACGCTTAACCCTCTGCAGAAACCAAGCATCCAAATCAAAATAACGACTAAAATCTCCGCAATCACCATAAGTGGTTTGTTGTCCTGCAGGAAGATTAGTGTATTCACCATAAATCGCAGTTGTTTTTTGCTTATCAATAACATGATGTGACTCAATGATTCCAGATTTTATTTGCTTTCCATCGTTTAGGATGTCATCTGACACCAACAAATTAGCAGGAAAACGCCCATTAGAATTGACTAAAAAGTCAGAATCCACATTTTTTACAGAGTAAGAAGACGAATTTTTGTCATTAGATTGCTTATGAGATAATCCTTTTGATTTTCTCAAAAAAGGATTACTAGCAACATTACCACTATTTTCAAAAGGAATCCGACAGTCATCCAGCCATGTTATGCCTTTACCATTCATCAAAGCTTGGTCCATAAAGGTTTTCTCGGATAACGGCTTCATGGCAACTATGATGCATTCTAGTGCTGG
>JBAZEV010000131.1:0-960 GCA_041653695.1 Bathyarchaeia archaeon | reverse complement strand
TCCATAGGACCCATCCAACAACTTAGCATCAACCGTGACAGGTTTAGATTCACCTGTTACATTCCTAAAGGTTTTCCATGCTTCCTTAAATTCATCCTTAGAAGGCTTCCGACCAAACTTCAAAACAAACTCTTTTTTACATGCCCTCTTGTCAAGCTGTAATTCTATATTCTCACTCTTTGGAAACCCACTAGCATAAGTCCAATAAATCGGCGTAAAATCAGTTCTGAAACCCGCATCCTGCAAATTAACAATCATCCGTGATAGGCAATCTTGCCGTGGAGCACACATAACAAATGCAAACGCCCCAGACTTCAAAACCCGTAAAACCCCACGCCAAACCCCTACATGAGGCACAGCCCTATCCCAATCTTTACCCATAAAACTGTAACCATAAGGCGGGTCCGTAACGCAACAGTCAATCGACTCGTCAGGCAATTTAGCTAATTCTGTTTCGCAGCCACCGCTAACAATCTGATTGACGGTTTCTTGGGAACTCATCAAGCAACCTCCGTTTTAGCAATCAACAATTCTATAGGTGTATTAACCCAGAGTTGATACATATTTCGCGGTGTTGAGTAATGATACGCTTTCTGATGAATTGCAGAGTAACTGAGATACTTGTTTTGGGCTAAATCGTAGATGTCAAAGAGTACCCAATGAACCTTTTTGCGTTTAGGCTCTATCCGTGTTGGGCTCACGGTTTTGAGTAGTTCGCCGTATAGGATGAAGTGGTTTTGGTAGTCGGTTTCGTCTTTAAGAAGTTGAACAGCTTTTTCATATTCAGGTGTGGCTTTGAATCGGGTTATAATGTCTTGACTAGCATCAACCAAGTTGTGACTGCTAATATGTGGTTCAAGGCACTCGTCTAACCAGAGACTAACGTTTTCTCCGTCACGCTTCTCAGTCAACAGAACAGGACAGCCTAATAGTTCTCTGCCTTCATTTCTTAAGCGTCTT
>JBAZEV010000130.1:0-4103 GCA_041653695.1 Bathyarchaeia archaeon | reverse complement strand
TCCTGCTGACAAATACGACTCAGTGCATTCGGATTGCCATGTCCGATGTTCCTGTTCACGGTCGTGCGACGAGGGGTGTGAGGTTGAAGAGGTTGTCGGATGGTGAGTTTGTCACTGTTGCAAGTCCGGAGTGAATGATGTTTGAAGATGAACTGAGGAAGTGTGTTGCGAGGCAGCGGGTAAAGGCTCTTTCTTTTTTTGGAGGAAATCTTGCTGCTGATTTTTGCCATAGGGTGGAAAACAACAAAAACTATGGACGAGACATGTGGTTGAGGTTTTTCGCTGATGTTGTTGGTTCATCACCGCTGTTTTTCTCTGAGCCTTGTTACATGAAGGGGCTTGATGAGAAATTCGCAAGATGGTTTGTTCTTGGAGAGAATTTGTCAAGGCGTGAGATTGCCTTATTGCATCCACTTGTTCACGAAGATTATCGTGCTTCAGTAGACATGCGGATATCTTGGATGCATGAGAGGTTGAAGTTGTTTATTAAGACGTATATGGGAGCACTTGGTGTTTGGTTCCAAGAAGATTACGATGCGGCACTTCATTATGCCAGTCTCTTCGAAGTGAAGATTGGCTTGTGGGAGCCGTAGTCTGAAAAGATTTCTGCCTATTTCTAACAAAAAACAAAATTCTTCAAAAAGGCTTCTTTGATCGTACAATAAGACATCGAAGGCAAAACATTGCTTGTGATTTCTGAACGTTGGACAACTTATCAACAAGAAAAGGATGGTTGTATGGATTTTTACAAGTCTGAAGTGTTGGGTGTGACCATTTTTCTCGGCGATTGGAAAACGATGTTGGCTGGTGGAGAATTTGATGGAAGGTTTGACCTTATCATGACGTCTCCTCCGTACAACCTTGGAAAAAGTGGCGTTGTACAGAAGAAATATGGTGATAGGAAAAACGGGAAATACGACCAGAAGTCTTTTGGAGGTGTTCATTACTCAGATTGTGTTCCAGAGGATGAGTATCAACAACAACAACATGATGCTATTGTTGCGCTTGGAAAGCTCCTGAAGCAATCTGGAACTCTTGCATACAATCACAAGAACCGTCACAAGAATGGACGTCTTATCTCTCCTCATGAATGGTTTCCGTTGAACCCCGTCTTGCACGAAGAGGTTGTTCTTGATAGAAGGAGTACACACAATCACGAGCTTTCTTTTTACGCTCCAACGACCGAACGTCTTTATGTGTTTCGTCAAGACAAGGTTCGCTTGTCTCGGTTTGGAAAGGTTCAGGATTTGAATGTTGGTCGATACTTCAACCCAGTTCCTTTTGATGGGACGACAAAACATGAGCGTGATGTTTGGTATATGCCAATCGTTAACGGGAAAAAGAACATTGGACACACGGCAACGTTTGATTTGTCTGTTGCAAATCGTGTAATCCATCATCATTGTCCAGAAGGCGGCATTGTTTGTGATCCGTATTGTGGGGCAGGAACAACGATGGTGTCCTCTGTTCGTATGGGTCGCTCTTTTGTTGGTTCAGAGATTGACCCAGTGTGGTTTGAGAAGTGTGTAAAAAAACTGAGGCTTCTTGAAGATGAAGGCTAATATCGGAGAGTGGTCTGAGGCTTATGCTTGGTTGAAGGTTCTGTCTGATGGATGGATGTGTTCTTGTGATGGTGTTGAGTACATCGTAGCATATGTCGACATTCATGATAAACGTATCTGGGTTTCTAAAAAAAACCCAGATACGTTTATTGTATCTACTTTTAATGGTAGTGCGTATGATGGAAACAAAGAGATTGTCATACAAGGGTTTTGCCGAAGGGTTGATTTGGCAAAAACAGAACTGTTAAAAAAAACTGGTAGTTCCTTTGAAATTCTTGAGATAGAAGAGCTTGTTCAATGTTTTGGATTTGATAAGGTTAAGGCAAACCAATGTTCAAAGATGGATTTTTTTGTAGGACTTAAGGGACAAGGAATCAGAAAGGTAGATCGTGTCGGAGTAAGTGTAAAATCTGCTCTTGGTTCGTTCACATCTGTGGTTAATGCAAGCGATAAAACGAGGCTTGTTTTTGAGATTCGTGAGAATCCAGAGGTTGTCTCGAATATTTGCCTTGTTAACACAAAACTTTCAATAAAGAAGATTGTTGAGTCATTGTCGAAGTCTGAACTTGAGGTGAAGATTCGGGAAGACTTGATGTCTGATTCTTTTTATACACAGACTGCCAGCTTTATTTCCTTTTTTTGGAAGCTTATGGTTGCGAAATATGCTCTTGGGGCAACTTATCTCGCAGATGCTCTTGAGGTTGCTTTTCCAACTAACCGAGAAAAGGAAATAATAAGAAGAAGGCTTTTAGATTTCATTGAACATCAGATAACAGCAGATGTTCCAAGTAAAACTGGGAATACCATGAGTATAGAAAGTCATGGTATTTTGTTTGTTAAGTGGCTTGCAGGTGATATTTGTCTTTCTTATGTTCCTCATTGGGACATTCAGCGATATAAGAATGTAATCTTGTCGTGTTCCATGATTGATTCTGCGGATTCAGGGAAACACGACATAGGTTATATTCGTGAAGAAAACGTCTTGAGGGAAAAAACCATTATTGATGGGTTGAAAGTTCACGGTGTTTTGTATAAAGATAAAATTAAGGAAATAAAGTGCGGTGCTGTTGGGGATATTATATCTGGTGTTTTAATTTCTGGTGATATTGTTAGCGTCAGGAAAATCAAACCAATTTGCTCTGATTGGTCATATTGGGAAGTTGTAGATTTTGTTGACGAAGCATGGTTTAGAAGAAAGAGTGAGAGATGTTTTTTTGAATACGCTATGCTTATTCGAGAGTCTGCTGTTCGAGCAGTAAAGAAAACAGAGGAGACCTATCGGTCATGAGTTTTTCATACATCAGCATTTTTTCAGGCATTGAGTGTGCTTCTGTTGCCGTGAAAGAATTTGGTTGGGTTCCTATTGTTTTTTCAGAGGTGCGTGAATTTCCTTGTGCTGTTTTGAGTTATCATTATCCTGATGTTGAAAACGTTGGCGATATGACTGTTTTCGACTGGCGTCAATACGAAGGAAAAGTTGATGTTGTTGTTGGTGGTCCACCTTGTCAAGCGTTTTCTGTTATTGGAAGCAGAAAATCACTAGAAGATGAGCGTGGAGGTCTAAGTTTGGAATATGTGAGGGCAATTCATGAAATTAACCCAAGGTTTAGCATTACAGAAAACGTTCCTGGATGGCTCACTGCAAAAGACAACGCTTTCGGAATTTGTCTTGCTAAATTGGTGGGAGCGTCCAGAGAACTCAAATCACCTCTTCCAAATGGAAAATGGAGCCGTTCGGGTATGGTTGCCGGACCCAAAAGAACAGCAGCTTGGAGAGTTCTTGACTCTCAGTATTTCGGACTCGCCCAGAAGCGGAAGCGAGTTTACATCATTAGCTGCCGTACTGGAGACGGAATCAATCCCGGAGCAGTGCTTTTTGAGTCCGCATATTTGTCGGAATGTTCTCATCCGAGCGGACAAGAGAGGAGTTGCCATTCCTTCGTCTCTGAGAGTCGTAATGGAAAGTGCGGCCGTGTCGATTTAGTTTATCCAGTTCTTGCGCATACGTTGCGAGCCCATAGCGATTCTCACAGGATTGACATGGAGTCATATATTGCTCATGGTGGTAGGATTAGACATTTGTCACCAAGAGAACGAGAACGTCTTATGGGGTTGCCTGATGATTATACCCTGATACCTTTTAAGAAGGGTATGGCGTCTGAGAATCATCGTATGTTGGCAACAGGAAACGGGATGGCTGTCAATGTTGTTCGTTGGATTTGTGAAAGAATCATGATTGTTGAGGACAACTTACCGTCATGACGAATTGAAAGATCGAAAGATTGACAAATGAAGCAGGCTGAACATCCGTCTGGTGAGGTCATTACCTTTACCGATGCTGACCACAAATATATTGACACTCAGGGCGTTGTTTACACATCGGTCACTGGGTTCATACACAATCATTTTCCAGAGTTCGACACCGAAGGAATCGCAAAGAAATATGCTGCGAAAAGAAACCTGAATGTTGAAGATGTCAAAAAGGATTGGGAAGACAAAAAGAACAAAGGCTCGGAATATGGAACAAGGGTTCATGAGTTC
>JBAZEV010000129.1:0-4123 GCA_041653695.1 Bathyarchaeia archaeon | reverse complement strand
TTGAACCATCTCTTTGATTCGGAGAGTTGAGAACCTTCATTCGTTGCTGTGGAGACAAATCCGAAAATCTCCGAGGGTAGTCACTAGGGTAAATGAAACGATTCAGGTATGCATCGGGTAGGTCACCAATGGCGCCATCGTACCCAAGGTCTGACGTATGCTCAACGTGAGCGTGTTTGTTGCGGAAGGAGCCGAAGCCAAACCCAGGTCGCTCGTCTTCGAAATACTGGTATGGGAAACCGTCGCCATTCCCATTCTGCCCGTCGACCTCCAAATTCCCTATTGCTCTAAATCGAATATAACGGAATTGATTAGGGTCATACGGAGCAACTATTCTCTCTCCTGACTTTGATACCAATTTTGGTATAACTTTACCCTGCACAAAAGCTCTTTTAACTAACATAGTATCCTCAATTGTTTATCAACGATTCTCAACCTGCTACAATGACACAAGAAAAATAAGACACAATCATCTGAACAACAACAACTCGATGTCATCTATCTATATTATGCGGCAAGGACACCATCAACCACACTCAACGGTTGTATCAATGTATATAGGGTGAGGTAAGGCAGAGCAAGGTAAGGATTATTTGTTTCACCCAATTCACATTCGGAGGATTGTATGTTCGAGAGGATAGCAGCTACATTTGTTGTTGGATTAGCGGGCACAATGATGATTCTGGCTAGAAGGTGTTGCAGAAATAAGAACACCATAGGTGATTCAGCAGGATCAGGGATTGCGTTTGGTATTATATTAGTTCTTCTTGCTATTTGGTTAAGGTAAGCTAAGGTTCGGTCTTGCACGGTTAGGTTTGGCATGGTGAGGTGAGGTATGGTCTTTATTGTGCGATTTCCCTCCTCTTTCTTTTCTTTTTTGGATGTGGTATCGGTTGTATGTTGATACATATGAGGTCAAGAACAACACATATTAACCGTATGGCATACAAAAAAGAATATTACAAAAGAAACCAAAAACGTATACAAGCCTACATGCAGAAATGGAGAGGACGAAACAAGAAAAGGTTGGTGGTTAGTAAAAAGGCCAGGAAGTCGCACAAGTAATATCAGACTGACCGGGGATAAGTGCAGAGTACCCTGCTACTAGTTCGGGTTTCTCCGACTAAATAACCTGCACCGTTCATAAACATAATTCCTCATATGGTGACTGGACAATGTTCAGTCACCATTTTGTTTTGACCGGTTGTATATTGATACAAAGAAACATGGTAGGAGGACAATTAATGAAAAGTGCACAAAGTAAAACGAAAAAACGAATTGTTGTTTATGTCAACCCAAAAAAGTTGAAACGTGAGTTCTACTCAGCGTATTCCAATGCAATTAGAGGTCGTTTATTGGAAACGGAATTCACAAGACAACTAATCCATGAGGCCATAAGACTAGCTCAGGAAGAGTTTCGCAAATGGTATCGTGGTAAGAAATCTATGTTAAATTAGTCCGTATGATTAAACTTACAAAACGACAGCGAGAAATTCTTACCATAATGCACGTAGAAGACGACGAACTGGTTCTACTAAATGGTGAATGGTGGTTGGACGAAAGTAATATCCGAACTGGTTGGAGAGCAGTTGAACCGTTGTTAGCACACGTCCTAATTTCTCAATCAGGAAGTGCTGGTAAATCAAAATACTTTCACATCAACGATGCCGGCAAGAGATTGTTAGAGGGAGAAAAGAAGATCTATCGTAGTGGTTCGGGTGAATACTATGAGACTCTTACGGAACTAGCAACAAATGAAGGATTAAACGTCCGAGTGGATCCAACTGATTCGTTTGTTGTAAAAATAATGAGTGATATCACACACCACGGACGCGGGTAAGAAAACTGAAGGTGGTTCGGTTGTATCATACAATAAAAGGAGCCGAGGTATGGCAAACAAAACAAGGATTGCATGCGTACAAGCAAAATCGACAACGTCATGGACACAAACCATAAGAGTGGTGTTCCCTGAACCCATCTTTCCACAGCAACTTCTCAAGATTAAGAAACTGTTGTTTCTCAAGCAACTAGACTCTGATTGGCAGTTACGTGTTCAAAGAATTGGAAATGACACAGTTCAACAAGGTTTTCGTACCTATATCCACACAGTTTATTTCACAATTGAGTTTTCGGACCTAGGAAAGGGTTATGGCAAAATTTTGATTAAAAGTATTATCGAAGATGCTTTAAAGAAAAAGGAGTAGTAAAAAATGACAAATGATCAAATTGTAGAAACATTTCGTTTGATTGCTACGGGAGAGAAACCACGTGGTTCATTCCTCACTCGATTTGCGGAAGCAGTTGTTCAAGCGGATCACGAAAACGTTGAAATTCTTCGTCCTGCTGCAGAAGCTTTGATAGCCAAATATAAATTGACTAGTTGATTGCATAACAGGAAAAGTGAAAATGCAGGATTGGCAGAAACAACCCGAATGGCACGGTAATCCGGAACTTGGTTTGGAGAGCTACAAGAAAGTTTTTAAAAACCCTCGCAATGGAAGAATGGTTCCTGTTTACATATTCGGTAAGGACGGAAAAATAGATACAGGTTCAGGTATTCAGTCAAACAACTACTGGTCATTCTGCGTAAGTGCAGGACCTAACAGCGACTACTCTTATACGGGAGGATTTCCAGACGGTGTTGTCTCTCAACAGGATCGTCAAACTTATGTCAATGCTCTCTATGAAAATAACAGGTTATTCAAATAGGTTAGGGGTATTTCCACCAAACGTTTCACCCGAGAACGCATCGGTTGTATGTTGATACATGTGAGATACAACAAGGAATGAAAATGAAAAAGGCTTGGGAAATTGTTGACGAAATCAAAACACTTCGAAAAGCGTTGAAAGATGTCGAAACACGGGACAAACAAAACGATTCTCTCCTCATTCTCTCACGTATACATGCACTTGAATGGGTAATGGGCTACCAAAAACGAACACAACTTCCAAAAGGACAAAAATAGTGACAATTAAAGTAAAAACCCCCGACATTTCTGACGTAACGGCGCTTGAAGTGGTTCTCAAAGTCGTTCGTGACATACTACCGACTTCTGCGTTTCAGAAACACGTTATTGTTGCAACACACCACGAAGGTCGTGGGTATGTTGTTGAGGTACGAAAAACAAAAAGAGGGTTGTGCTTTACAATAGATTACGCATAATAGAAAGGTATGAGCGAATAATGGAATACTACGGAGACAAAGCAAGACAAATCATTGAAACGACTAACAAAGACATTAGTTGTGGTCATGACTTCTGGGACAAGTTTCCCAAAGTTGGTGAACCGGTGTTGTGTAACCGATGTCATCAATTTTTTGTCAAGATTCAAGGTCAACCCTATTTCATTCGCAGGAACAACGAAGTAGGAGTGACCAACGTTCAGGTATTCATCAAGGTTCCTTTGCAAGAGAGGAGTTAAAATGGATAGAACAACTGATGACATTTACATGAGCAACGTCCTTTACCTCCAAGCACTCAAGAATTTAAGAAAACACGTAGAGGCGGTAAAATTCTCAGCGGAGGATTGCACAGATGTTGGTAACAAACATACTCACTGTTCTTGGGGTTTGTGTTGTGACGACCTCAACGTATTTACCAAGGAAATGATGTTGTTTCCTAAAGAGTATCCCAAAAGACACACACCAAAATATCTTCAAAGAAGTCAAAAGTGTCCATTCGATAAAGCAGCACATCCAGATGGCGGAATAGGTTGTTTCTATAGGTGTCGTTTCCATGACAAGTTCAACAAACGCAAACCTACAGAACCCAACCGGGAAGAGGCATTGAAGACAATTGACGAACTCATAAAGAAAGTGGAGGAATCAAATGGCTGACCGTGAAGAGATAACAATAGAAGAGTTCAATAAAAGGTTAGGGGCACAAGGTGTTGAAAAGGAGTTTCTAACATTTCGTTGTCCGATGTGTGGAACCATTCAGTGTGCACAGGACTTAATCAATGCCGGAGCAGGAAAGAACATGGATGAGGTTGCTGACTTCGTTGGTTTCTCTTGTGTTGGTAGATGGACTCACCACTTGCCTCCACCCAAAAAACCAGGAAAACAAATTGGTTGCAACTGGACGTTGGGTGGTTTGTTCCAATTACACAAACTCGCAGTAATTAC
>JBAZEV010000128.1:1453-4181 GCA_041653695.1 Bathyarchaeia archaeon | reverse complement strand
ATAATATGTCAAAGGGGCAATCAGCAGAACTAGAATTTCGGCAAGGACAACAAAGGCTAACATTCGGGGTGACAATTTGAGAACGGATGTGGGAAATGCTTTCCCGTTATTTTTTTGAGGTTGTGGACACCGTTGAAACTTAACAATGTTCATCTTTTTTATTTCCCCCGATAATTTTTGAGAATAAAACGTTGGCGAACTCTGAGGGCAGTATTGATTCTATGTTATTTGGAAGCGGTATGTGTCGTTCTTTTGCCTCTCCAACTAGAGTCTGTCTGCAGTTTTGGAGTTGGTCGCAATTTTTGCAGTCGCCTTCATGTTGGTACCATGTTTGGATGCCGTTTTTGCCTGAAAAAGTGATTAGCACTTGTGTTTTAAAATGAGGGCTATACCCAAATAGTGCTCCGGCGGCTATGTTTATTGACATAATTTGGATTTTATTGATTCTCGCTGTTTCTTCCAGCGATCCGAGAACCTTAGAGTTTGCGATGCCAATTGCTTTGTGGACAGTTTGGCGTGTGACATTAAGTTTTCGGGCGATTCCTGCTTCGGGGAGTCCTGTGCTTTTTAGGTTCCAAATTGCTTTTTGCGTTGGGGTAAGGTAACCTGCACTTAAACCCACTTAAATCAGCCCTCAGTAAGCCATCAGCGGCTTACATCGAGTTTAAAAGCGGGTTTCACATATAAGGTTTTCTTTGGTCGTTCCTGCAGCCTTTTGGATTAGTTCACCTTTTGATTTTTGTACTTAAAGAAAAAGGGAATATGTGCTTAGTTAGCTTCAGGAGCTCTACCAATACCTCGTAGATGTTACTGTTTGTGTTGTTGTTGAAGTTGTCTGTGTTACTAGAAAACTGGATGGATCCTTCCAAGTAGATGAGGGTGAAGCAAAGTACCATACTCCATCGGTTCCTTTGTAGTGTATATCTGAATTGGCTACAATAGTTTGACCATTTGTCCAACCAGCGGGTTGATTATAGGATTCCATTGCGGTTGAGATTTTAGTCGGCGTCCAAGACGAAGAATATGTATAGGTATCGAATTGATAGCCATTGACGACGAACGCCCAAGTATTTCCACTGGTACGATAAGTAGCTACTGCGGGAGTTGCTGGAGCAGAACTAGAATTGCCAAGGCTATATGTATTATGGATTGTTCCATTGGGCCATTGGCTTGGATCGCTGTAAGCACTTGCTACGACTGTCATCCATTGATTTGTCGATTTGTCGTAGCCGACATCAACGGCGACTTCGGCATAATATTCAGCGTCGTCATTGACAGCCACGACACTAACCCAGTATTCTTCAATACCATCGCCACGGTCATCAACGTGAACAGTAGTTGGACTTACTTGCGCGTAAGCCCCAATGTTTGTAGCAGCCCTTTCACATTGAATAACGCCCCATGGATACCCAATATCTATGTCTGGTGGATAGGGTAAGTCAGGATTCCAAGGTTGCAAAGACAGCTCAAAAGGTGGTGCAACGTCAGCATCTACTGTTAAAGGGTCAGAAGAGTCCCAAGGCAGGTCAAAAGCTAGCGTTCCATGAAGGGATGTACAGAGAAATAGGGAAATCGTTAATATCACCGCAAGTGATAATGGGCTTTTCTTCATGTTTTCGCCTCCTTTTTTCCTATTTTGGTTTTTTTGTATTCAATTTGACTACTATATGACGAACCGCTTTGAAGGGCCCGCCAAGATTAGCGCACTGTACATCTTTTGTTAAGATGGGCGCATTCTGAAGAATTAGCTCAACCTATCCTTAAAGAAGTCGAATAGTTTCGGAAATAGGAAAGTTACAAAAAATGCTAATTTACGGATATTCCAGATAATGGAAAATAACAGAAGTTAACTGAATGATGCAAATGTCAGTTCTTCACAGAAAACGTGTTGTTCAAAGCGTTTTATGTCACGTTAACGCATTTTTGTCTGTAACATCTAAAAAATGAGTAAAAATTAATGCGAAATTGTGCTAATTATTGTTAAAATGCCAAACACGTTCGTAGTTGTGTTGAACAAATAAACGTTATTTTAAAAGTTATCCTCATATTTATAAGCTAGAGTTCAACACTTCCAAGTGTGGGAGCAACGGCATCATGTATCTGAGCAAGGTTTTAGCGTCATCTTGCCGCCAAAGAATTTTAAAAGCCCTATCTAAAAACAAAGCACTCGCCATGATGCAACTATTACAAGCCGTCAACAGCACGTATAATGAGGTTAACCGCAATGTAGGTATCTTGAAAAGTGAAAACCTCATCACCGAAGAATATCATGGGCACAAACGAATTCTCCGTCTCAACTACAAAAACAACAAAACACTGATTTTACTCAAAACCCTAAGAACACTAGACCAAACAAATCACCGCAGTCACTCTGATGACGATAGGGAGTTAATTGCGCAGTCCTAGCAACAACAACGGAAGAAAAAATAACTAAAAATGCTCAATTTGTTTTTGGCGGGCCCGACGGGAGTTGAACCCGCGACCCTCGGATTAAAAGTCCGATGCTCTAGCCTGACTGAGCTACGGGCCCATTGCCTAAATGCTGTTGCACATAGTGACAAAAGGGGTTTTTTAGCGTTTCTGTTAATGTTTACTAAAAGAGTAGAAAAAAAGGGGTGCTTACTGCACCTTAAGAAAGTTTGTGAGAAAGTTTCGGATGTCGGGGTTCACGTTTAGCAGTGTTTCTATGTTGTGTTTGCCTTTTGCGGTGAGTTTGTATGTTCTTTTT
>JBAZEV010000128.1:382-1443 GCA_041653695.1 Bathyarchaeia archaeon | reverse complement strand
CTATGAAGCCGTTTCGCTCAAGGCTATACAGCAACGAGTAAATGGTGCCCGAGCTTATCAGAAGTTGAAATTTATTGTGAATATAACTGATTATGTCATAGCCACTGAGAGACCCGTTTCGAAGCTCAGCCATTATGATGATGTCGACGAAGCTTTTTATTATCCGCTCATTCATCTTTTTGATTATTTGCAGGTCAGCTTTTTCAATTGTCGCCACCATTAAAATCACAACTTTTCAGCTATGGTTTGTTTATATGGTTTTATTCGGATATAAACTTTTAACTTCTATTCCAATTTCGATTTCGAAGTTACAACAGAATCGTAATTGTTTAAACAAATTAAACCGTTTAGAGAAGCAGTTAAACGCTGTTTGCGCTACGTTTTAGGTGTGAGCTAACGGTTTCGGGTGGTTGTTGCAACAGATTTTCTACATAATGGGGCAACCATAGGTATACGCGGGTTAATTGGTTCGTTTGTGTTTGTGTGTCTAGAAAAATTTCACTGTTTGATGATATATACAGCCGTGCGTAGGTGGAGTTTTGAATGCATAGTTTCGATTTTCAGAGCGGCAGTTTCTGTTTCTAACAGTGAGCGATATATGTGCATGTTAACAAACGTTATCTCTTATTTTGCACCTAAAGAGTGTTGGTGCCTAAAAATTGATTTCGTGGAAACATTCCTTTAATCGATTAAACGAAGAATATGAGATAGCAAATAAAAAGAAACAAGCCTTGGACAATTTGTTCGAAAAAGGCAGAATTTCTCAGTCTACACGCGACTCGTTCAATAACGAGATAGCTGGAGCCATTGCAGAAATTGAACACCAGCAACAAGACCTCCTTCAGAAGATGCAGATGAAAACAGGTGAGTTGGAGAACCAAATTAAAACCTTAGAGATGCTTTTGGCAAACTACGAGATACAGCATGTTACTGGAGAAATCGACGAGAACACATACGAGCTTGAACTAAACTTGTTATCCAAAGGACTTGAAACAGCTAGAACCGAACTAGGAAACATACAAGAAGCCACAAGCAAGCTTTGTTCACCCAGCATTCAAGAG
>JBAZEV010000128.1:0-372 GCA_041653695.1 Bathyarchaeia archaeon | reverse complement strand
AGTTGCTTCAGCGGCAGTTGAAGTTGCGCCCGCTATAGTAGCGGAAAATGTTGAGGCTGAGATTGCCCCAACTGAAGTCGCCAAAATGCCAGTTGCGCTAGAGCCATGCATCGAAGAGCCAGTTGCAATGCCTGAAATTGTTGCAGCCCCAGAAATAGAGGCCTCTCCAGTTATGGAGGAAACCCCAATTGCTGAGGAAATGCCCGTTATGGAGCAGCCAGTAGCTGAACCAGTTGCAGAAAACGTGGAAGCAGCAATACCTGAAGAGATTCCTCAAGAGACCGTAACCATCGTTGAAGAGGCTATTGTGGAGCAAGCTGACGTAGAAGACACTGTAGAGAATATGGAAGTTGAGATAGCAACTGAACCAAT
>JBAZEV010000127.1:1814-4225 GCA_041653695.1 Bathyarchaeia archaeon | reverse complement strand
GAAACTGCGGCGGGCACCAAAACGGAACAGCCAAAGGCATCCGATGGACACAAGAAGAAACCGCACTACTGCAAACCCTGCATTCAAGCCACAAAGTTAACCAGCTCCTAAAGTATTTTCCCCGCCACAACTACAACGCCATAAAAAATAAGCGGTACCACATGGGTTTACGGGTGCGAACTGCAAAAGTTCCAGTTGTGGAGTTGCGAGTATGAAGTTGCTTGAGTTAATCCGAAACCTAAAACCCTGCGAATACGCGCCCCTCTGCAAAGCCTACCAGAAAGAATGCTACGACTGCCAACATGAAGGACGCCACTGCATCACACATAAACATAGAAAACAACTGGAGGAATCATGGAGCTATGCCTAAACCGCTACCATCTTTTTGCCCTATGCGCAATGTAGCAAAAGGTGAATCTGCACTTTGCCAACGCTTCCTTAAGCAGAAATTAAGCTGCAAACCATGCTACCGAGATTTTATAGACAGCGAGGTAAAACCATGAACCGCACAGACATCTACCATGGACGCAACCAAAAACACTGCTACGCTGAACCCCGCTGCTTAGTCTGCTTTATTCGATATGCATTTATGCTGTTGCGGAGGCTCTAAGTTGACGCGGAAAAGCAACATAGAAGAATACCAGGATTACAACCAGTACGCTTTGGGCAGAATAGATCCTGAAGTGTTGAAGAGGTGGCTTAAAGATGCGTGAAACCTCAAAGATCGCTTACCGTGAATTGCAGCCTAAACTCAACGCGCTTGAGCAAGATGTCCTTATCCAACTGCATATCCACCCGGACGTAACCGATAAAGAATTGGCACAAGCAGCAGGGAAAACCTTTGCAAATGACATAGACAACTTCCGCAAACGCAGAGCCGACCTAGCCGCAAAAGGCTTAGTGGTTTGTAGCGGCAAAAGGGTATGTTCCGTAACAAAAAAGCTCTGTTGCGTTTGGAGGCTAAAATACCCATGACAAACCGTTGCCGCTATCTATGCCAAATATGCAACAAACCAACACCAGAAGAAGTGCGCACCCCAGAAGGATTCTTTGTTATCTGTGAAGAATGCGTTGTGAAGGCGCGAAAACAATGTTAGCAACATATGGTAAACTCCACACAACCAACCTAGTCGCAAGATGTGGACGCTGTGGATCATACCGAAAAGAAACAGAAATCAAGCCAGGCAAACGAGGCGACTACCGATGTGTCTACTGCGGGCAACAAGTGAAGATGAAACCACAACCAAGTCGCATGAATTTAAACATGAAGAGAAGATTGCAACGGCTTAATAAGGCGGTGTAAAAAGTAAAGTGACTTTAATAAATACACTTACTTTACTTAAGTTACTATCAGTTTTTTATATAAGAAAACCTAACTTAACTAATCAAATATTAATAGAAAAAAGAGCAATCGGGGTTGCTCAAATATGAATGAAGACAAACAATCAAATAAAACTTTCGATAAACCGAACAATCGAATGTTCCCATTTTTAAGCAGAAACCACAAAAAAACAGGGGACACATGGAACCCGCTAGGCGGCGAGTGCCAACATAAATGCCGATACTGCTACGTTGAAACTTTAAAGAAAATGTTTCCAGGTGTCAAAGAAAAATACAGCGGCTTCCCACGAACAAACGCTAAATGGCTCAACGAAATAAAACAGTTTACCGACAAAGATTTTGTCTTTGTCTGCGATATGACTGATTTATTCGGGCATTGGGTTCCAAACGAAATAATCCAGCAAATCTTTATAGCAATAAGCAACAGTCCCGCAAAGTTTTTGCTTCTAACAAAAAATCCGCAACGCTATGGGCAATTAATCCTATCAGGCATAACCATACCCTCGAACTGTTTTCTTGGATGCACTATTGAATCTGATATCGACCACATAATTAGTGGGCAACCTGAAAAGCATCGGTTAGCGGAAATGCAGAATTACAGCAATATTGGCTATCCCACAATGCTAAGTATTGAACCTATTATGGATTACACAACAGATTTTCTGTATAGAATTTTAGCAGTTAACCCCAGCTTCGTCGCAATCGGCTATGATAATTATGGCAATCAATTACCCGAACCTTACCTTGCCAAAACAATGGGATTAATCATGGCTTTGGAGCAAGAAGACATCACAGTTTACCGCAAAACATTGAGGGAAAAAGTATGACGCAGAGGCTTGATCGAGCAGACCGCCTATACATCCTTGCAACCGTCTGCAACCAAAAACACGTCACCCCAAACAGCAACACCTACATGACCATCATACAAACCATCTGCTGCGGCAAATTCTTACTGTCAAAAGTCAAGGCACGGGAATTAGCATCCACCTTAACCAGCGCATACAAACATGACCACTGGGCAGAAATCTTAGGAGAAAACGAACCCAACACAGAAACCCACCAAGACACAC
>JBAZEV010000127.1:0-1804 GCA_041653695.1 Bathyarchaeia archaeon | reverse complement strand
TTCACCAACCACTAAAGACTGAGCGGTCAATCAAACAGAAAGCGCAGTTGCTTAATCACATGGCGAAGCAAGACACATTCAACGGAGTAGGCAGACTGCACCATCAAGAAATCAACCTCGAACTCGGAGCTTTAACCGCAGATGAAGTCATTGGGTTATGGCAAGCCATCTACCCCGAACAAACAATCGAGCAAAACGGCAATGTCTTTTTGATTTATTGGGAAGGCAAAACCAACCTAAGACAACAACGCAACAGCATGAACCCAATTATCCAACCTGGCAAAATAGTTATGATGCCAGAAAAAGAGTATCATACAGAACCAACTTTTGAGAAAGCAGATTACCAAGCAGACAAAACAAACGACGGTGTCGGAGAAATAACAGAAGGCACTGAGGGAGTTGTAGAAGAGGAGTAGTTATGTTTCTTTTTTTTAGTACGAAGTCAGTAACGCACGTACGTGGGCTATCGTTCGCAGCGAAAGCAAAAAACAAACAACAATCAAAAGGGAATAGAATATGTTAAATTTATTTCTTATTTTTTTATTTGGTTGGGTAGGCGGGGTTGTAACCTATCAAATAATTAAGAAATGGCGTAAAAAGAGGTTAACAAAAAATGAGTGAAACAATAAAACCACAATTTGTTGATTTCCAAGGCTATTGTAAGGACATCTGTGTAGACAAAGCAAAATGTGACAAAACAAAAGATGATTGCGGAAAATTAAGTAGACAACGACTGATGACAAAGAATCTTTCTGCTTGTTACTTCTGCCAATACACTGCGTTACTTTTCCATGATGAACCATGTAAATCATGCAAAAATTTTAGTAAGTATATTGATAGTGGACGAATATTATTTGGAAATAGATATGCAACATTGAAAACTATGTATGCTTCCGAAATCAGAGCTTTACTTGACAGAAATGAGATTATAGAAAAAGCATTGAAATTAAGCAATGGTAAAATTGTAGAGCTTAACCATAAAATCGTTGAAGCAAACAAAATTCTTGACGATGTGCCAACTCACAATGAGGAAAACAGCACACCCTATATTTCTGCTATAATACGCTTGCGGGGTGCACTAAAATGAAGAAAGACATTTGTGGTGATACCATAGAAACATACAAGCATACATTCAAATGTACAAAAAAATCGTTTCGTAAAGGCTATCATGGCACATCTTTTCTAACTCTGAAATATCACGTTGTTCCAGCTAAGGTTTTTTTGTCATGGCACCGTACTAAAGAATCACTTGAGGAAATTGAAACTGTAACTTCTAAAAAAGAGCCAGAAAGTCAATACAAAGATAATGACTCTACAGGTGACAACATAAAAGAAAGGTATCATAAGGAGGAAAAAACATAATGCCCGAGGGTAGTTTAACGGGAAAACGCTCTGTGGGGCTTGAGTCCAACACATGCTTGCTTAAAATGTGGAGCAGAGTTAGCCTTTAGAAATTACGATAAGGGTATTTGTTCGCGTTGTCAAAGATGGGGAGATAAACAATGAAAACGAAGTTTGGTCATTTGAGAACTTGCAAAGACTGTAACTGGTTTATCGAAGATATTGAAGGGTGTAGCAAATTAGGTTATACATTCCTCAGATATTTAGAGATGGATGAGTTAGGTCAAAATTGCAAGGAGTTTAGCGACTTAATCGAAGCAGGGAAGGAATATGTCTATAGATAATTCTATTCCTATAAGGGTGGAGCGTGTTGTGCAGCAAGCTCTCTTAGACTACGCCTACAAACACCGCATCAGTCCACTTTACGCTGCCCACTGCAACCTCTACAAATCCCTGCATTCCG
>JBAZEV010000126.1:0-4267 GCA_041653695.1 Bathyarchaeia archaeon | reverse complement strand
CGGTCACCAACCTTGAAGGGTCGGCTGGTCATGACGATTAACCCCGCGATGGTGTTGCCCAGTGTGTTGATTGCCGCAAAACCGATGATTGTTCCGCCAAGAAGGGTTAACCAACCTGTTACTTCTCCAAGAGTTATGCCAAACTGCGCCAAAATCACAGAGAAAACAGCCGCAAAAACAACCCACTTAAACACCCTGTTAACGGTGTATGCGGCGTGTTGCTCCAACCTTTTTTGAGTTCTAAGTGCCTTAATTTCTCTGGAAACAACCCTGATGAGGATGTAACCAACAATTACTGCTAAAAACGAAAAAACTACGTTAGGAAGGTTAGCTAAAGCCCAGTCCCCGATGATTTTAAGGAAGTCTAAAGGGGTCATCACAAAACATCCTTTCTAATCCAAATTTATACCACTAAAATGTTTAAAAGCATTCTATGCACAATCATTGCTTACTAAAACTGGATGGTGCATGTCATACGATACTTTACAGCATTCCTCTCTTGGCAGTCTCGCTACTACTCATCATGGTCGTCAGCGACCGCGTCATCAGATATGTACTAGCAATCTCAAAGGCACTTGGATTATCAGAAATGGCAGCAGGGTTCATACTTTTATCTATTACAACCTCGTTGCCTGAACTTTCGGTATCCACAGTTGCATCACTGGCAAACGAGGGCGGATTGTCTGTTGGAAACGTGTTAGGTTCAAACATCGCAAACCTTACCATAATACTTGGCTTAGCCATACTCATCAGCAGAAAAGACATCATAATCAAAGGGCAATCCCAAAAAGAACTTGTCCAATTCTTGTTCATAACATCGATTATACCCTTGTTTATAGTTCAAAGAGGCAGCCTAGGCACAATGCTGGGTGTTATACTGTTAATATTGTTCGTATACTTCGGCGTAACCATATCCAGAAAAACAGAATCAAACGGCTTCCAAGAACCAATCCTGCCAAACAAAAAAGAAAACCTAGCACTTAACGTAACCAAATTCGCGGTGGGCGCAGCATTAATAATTTTGCTCTCAAAATTTGCGGTTGACAGCTCAGTAGAAATCGCAAACTTCGTTGGGTTACCATCCTCAATCATAGGTGCAACAATCATTGGATTGGGAACATCCTTGCCTGAACTGGCAACAACAATCCAAGCACTAAAACAGGGACTGCACAGCATGGCACTGGGCAACTTGCTGGGAAGCTGCATCACAAACATAACACTCATCCTGGGTGTTTCGTCGCTGCTGTCTTTCTCTGATGTGAACGTTGTCGCGGTGCAGAGCATAATGTTCTATGTGCTGCTTTCATCATTAACAGTATGGTACATGATAGGCTCAAGTGAACGGTTAAGCAAAAAAGCCGCAATCTTCCTTTGCTTGATATATGTTGCATTCATACTGCAACAAGTAGGTTTTTCGGTGCTAATCTTCTAGATGCAACACAATAACAGCACCCAGTAATTTTTGCATCAAAAAAGTGGAAAGACTCAAGTCAGAAAAACTAAAAAAGAGACATAGACGTCTAAGAATATGTCGAGGACAATTTTATGCTTGCAGCTTTTCAAGGAATAATCAACAACCCAATACAGTTGTTACAGATACTCGCAACAATCCTTGGAGCGGTTTTAATTGTTACAATATTTAACTTGTTAATTGGAAAGCTGGAAAAAAGAGGCGACCTGAAAAAAGGAAAACTAACAGCCATGAAACGGTTCTTCCAGATAATTATCTACCTCATGGCAGTTATCATAGTTCTTCAACTTTTAGACCAAGATATCACCGCAGCAATCGCGGGGTTGGGAGTAGGTGCATTAGTAATTGGGTTTGGGTTAAAAGACATAATAGAAAACTGGATTTCAGGCATACTGCTAATCTCAGGCAAAACCTACGCCATCGGAGACGTAATCAGAGTAGGAAACCTAACCGGAACCGTAACAGACATATCGCTTAGAACAACCAAAATGAAAACCTACGACCGAAACGAGATAATAATCCCAAACGCTGTGCTAATGACAGAAAAAATAATCAACCTCACAAGCGGAGAACACGAAGCAATCTCATCGATAACAGTTTCAATCGATTATGTGGCAGACATCGAAAAAGCCAAAACACTAATAGAAAACATCCTCAAAAGCCACAAATCGGTAATTTTTAACTTGAAAAAAAGGCGTGAAATACGTTTTGTTTTCAGTAACCGCGAATGGATAAATGAAATAGAGGTTCTATTCTGGGTAAACGATCCCCAAAATGAGACATTCATCAAATCAAATATTGCAGAACTGATTCAGGCAGCATTCAAGAAAGAGGAAATCTTGCCTCCAATTCCGCCCATAATGCGAAAAGAGTATATGATCGGACAGGCAAACCCCGACAAACAAGAAACAACGTAAACGAAAGTTACTACGTCCTTGATGTTCTGTTGTAATGACAAGTAGGGCATGAAAAGAACACTTGTTTTTTTCCTTTAAGTTTTCGTGTAACCATTTCAGTTTCGCATCTTGGACATTTCATACTCAAGCATTTCCTTCCCCGTAATAGTTCTGTTATTGTGTAGGACTCCCATGTTTTTAGCGGATACCTATTATAGTTTTTCTATTGCCTAAACAAAAAAAGGTTACGTGAAAACCGTTTTAACTGAAAAAGTTTTCAAAACTCTCGGCTGTTGACAAACTTTTTATTTATAAGCTAAAACAGTGCAAATAGTAAACAGGACATTCAGACGGGAGGTGAATAAAGGTGAAACAATACGCTTTCATATTATTAAATATAGAAAAATTCTGGAACAGACTCTGCAGCCAAAACCAGGCAGGCAAAGTTAACCACGCTTTTGTTCGCCGCGGCAATGTTGGACCCAAACTGGCACAGAAACTGTTTTTCTATGTAATCAGTCCACAAAAAAAGATTCAAGGCTACGCAGATTTTGTTGACCACATAACAGGTAATGCTGATGTGCTCTGGAAACAGTATGGACACGAATCGTTGCTGAACACCTATGATGAATACAAAGACTTTTTGCAGGGCAGAGACAAAGCCACATTCATCAGGTTCACAAACCTAAAACAGTTGCCAATGCCAATCTCGGCAAAGAAGATTTCAGAAATTGTAGGTGTATCGCAAATGCCTCAGATGGGCATTTACATAACCCAGGAAACGGCGCAGCAACTACTTGAAGCGGGAGGTGCTCAACTTTAACATAGTTGCCCTGTTCAATTGTTTGTTACTGTTGTCAAAGAAATGTATAAAGGCGTCAGAGGTGTATGGTTAGCTGAAGTGGTTACAGTGACACGTGTAAGGGTACAAAAAATTGAGTCAATCAAAGATCCTGAAGGCAACCTTGGTAAACGCATAGAATTAATCGAAGACAGAGTAATTCCACAGTTCGCAGTAAGACCAGCAACCGAAGAAGCCCGCATGATACAAGAGGTCATGAAGTCGCTTCAACAACAAATGCCGGTTCTTGCAACACAGCGAACTCAGTTTGCATTCCCAAAGATGGTGTTGTTTCTCACCGAAAACGAATATGAACAACTAGGCATCACATTTGACGTGAACCAGATTTACGAACTAGAGTTATCAGGTCAATGCATCAAATTCAATCTTGCACAACAGTAAAAGCGGTAATGCTTTTTTTGGTCTGTTGTTGATTAATCTGGTTGAGTTGACACACAATGAGTGTTAGAGCTCATGTTTTTGTGAGCGGCATAGTTCAGGGCGTCTTTTTTAGAGCATCCACCCGTGATGAGGCAACAAAACATGGTGTTACAGGGTGGGTTAGAAACACCTTTGACAACCGCGTGGAGGCAGTTTTTGAGGGTAAACATGAAGATGTGGAAAAGGTGATTGATTTTTGCAGAAGAGGTCCTCCATCAGCGGTAGTGAAAAACATGGATGTTAAATGGCAGGATTATGTTGGGGAGTTTAACGGTTTTAGTGTCCGCAGAACTGTAAACTGTTAAGGCATCGGATTTTGACAAGTCTGAAGAAGTTTTTGAGAAGGTAAAAGGAATGGTCGGGGACTTGGTGCATGCGCGCATTTGCACCAACTATCGCTCAAGGAGAGGATATGTCTCTGAACGAACGGAGAATAGGGGGTAACATCTCGAGTCCCCGCAACCATTCACTTAGTGCGGAAAAAAGCACAATTGCTTATAAAGTTATCGTAAATATGATATATATTAAAAGTTTTTCTGAAACAGCAATTGTTTCAAAAAAACCAAAACAGAAACAAACATATGCAGCATTAGAGCAAACCAATTCTTGAAAAAGTAC
>JBAZEV010000125.1:0-4393 GCA_041653695.1 Bathyarchaeia archaeon | reverse complement strand
CATAGGCGCGTGCCCGACCTGCCAAGACGGCAAACTGGTGATTATCCATTCAAAAAAGACCAAAAAACGCTTCGTCGGCTGCACAAACTACTTCAACGGCACCTGCAAAACCGCGTTCCCCCTACCCCAGAGAGGCTTGGTCAAGCCGTCAGGGAAAGCGTGTAAGGGTTGTGGATGGTCAACAGTGCAGGTCTGGCTTAAGGGAAAGCGCCCGTGGAACCTGTGCCTAAACACAGAATGCCCAACAAAAACCAAGGAGAAAAGGCGCTGAACAGGATAGTTTACAAATAGGAATCGAGAAAAGTAAAAGCTTGAAAAAAGAAGAGGGTAATGTGTGGGTGACATTACATTTCCACGCTTGCGGAGGTTCAAATCCTAGCGATTTCACCTTTGGTTCCGACTCCGCAGTCACTGCATTTGACATTTGCAAAGCAGATGTCTTTTCCTCTTTTGTTTCTCTTACCAGTGTTTCTCCATTGAGAAGAAGAAAGATATGACTTGTTTCTTTTTGAGTGCATCCCGTCTTAATCAATCATCACAAAGTGGGCACATTTGCCATTGTTGCAGTATTTCTTAATTTTCTCAAGGTCACCTTCGACACTAGAAGTTCTTGTTTCTTTGTGTCGAAAACAGCGGGCTTATTGACCCCTGGGTAATCGGGCTCAAGCTTAAACTCAATAAGTACCTCATCGTCACCAAGCACTAAGTCAACTTTGGTTTGTTTGCTGGTGCAAGATTCAACAGATTTCTGCGCGTGCAGTTTCAAGGGTATTGGAAAACCTTGTTTTTTCATCAGTTTGCGGCATTCGCAAAATACAGTACACAAAAAATCATGTTCAGAATGGAACTGAACTTTGTCGGCTGAGTAGTCTACTAAGACAAGTACTAATGCATCTTCGAACAACTTGTCGTAATTGTAGTTTTTCAACATACTCATTAATAGGTTCAAACGCATAAGAAACTTTCAGGAAAAGCACGTTTTAACGAAAAAATGATGACTGCGAGAAGCATCTCCACTTTGGTGGGGTTCAAATCTTCCCCAGTCCTCTGTAAGGCCAAACTGTGAATACAAAGCGCGGTCAAATACCCACAGAGACCCATGCAGTTTCTATTTGTAGAGGGGTATTAGTCAAAAGCAGCAGCAGGGTACTCAACGCCAAAAAAATAACTGAAAGTTACAGAAAATCACCAATTTACTTTTCTCAAACCGCCACAACACACGTATCTGCTGGTACTGGCTGCACAACCAAAACAAAACCCAAAACCAAACAACCCAGAATAGTGAAAAACCAAAACACACTCAACATGCACCCACACCCACAACCTGAAAAACTCAACATACCTCAACATGCGCTAGTGAAGAAAAACAGCACAGCCCACAACATAACAGACCAAAAAACGCAACCCAACAACCAAACAGAACCCAAAACAAAACCAGAAAAGTAGTGCCATAGCAAACACCCACAACCACACAAAAAACAAAAAAACAACTCCAACGGAGAAAAAACCATTGTACTGCAAACTCTGCCAAAAACAAACCCAAGAAAAAAACGGTTTCTGCACCCTACACCAGAAAGCCCACAACAACCTGATGGAAAGCTATACCCTGTTTGGAGAAAGGCTTTAAAGACATCTTGGCAAGAATATTTAAGTCAGATTGCAGAGAATTCATTAACAGGTGCTTGCGTTAAAGAGATAGCAAAGTATCTGATTGAAAACGGGGAAACAACCAATGTCAGACAAAGTTAAGAAACAGGCTTCATCGCTGTCCTTCTCACTCAGCAGATGGTTCAGCAAAATCTCAACCATGAAACCATCAACAACCATACTTACCATAGTGACCATCAGCGGAGCCATGCTCCTGTTCGGAGGCCTTGTCTACGACATCGTCAACGCGCCTATATCATCCGCATACGCTAACAACAAATTCTATTTCCTGTATCCAGGATTAAGCGAGCAATTCATATTTGACACAGTAATTTCAGTCACACTCTACGCATTAGGCTTCATCGGTCTACTAGCCGTTTATCAAAGCTCAAAACACGCATACAACCCAAGACAAGCATACATGACCCTATCAATAGCCGCAACACTCGTCTTGCTGACATACATATTCTTGGAATACTTCATCCGCCTTAAGCTGAGTGGCGTATAACCCTCAACTTACCAAGGATTCTTTTTTAGTTTCAACTTGTAAGCCACAAAATTAGTGAACAGATGAATCGGCGGCGTAATCAAAAGAACTGTTACGGCTAATTCTAAACTCACCATCGCCAAAGGCAAAGAAAACACTAAAGCACCAACAACGAAATCTATTTGGTCGACTATCGGAAGCAAACCCCCAGGTTTAATGCCGATGCGTCTTTTCAGGAAAGCTCCAGTTAAGTCACCCAACAACGCGCCTAAAGGTGAAAGCACACTAAACAACCAAGGATAACCAAACAGCAAACACTCCACTATTCCGACACCTGTACCTATGGCAAGCCCGAAAAAGAAGCCACGGAAGGTTTTGTTAGTCCCAAATATTGGTTTGCCATCAAAAAACTTTCGACCAGAGTCAATGGCGCGACCTCCCCCTCCAAGCACTGGCGCACCATTAGCACAGTACGCTGGGAAGATAAATTTTAACGCTGCAACTATTAAAGCTACTATATCCATGTGTCATCAACCATCAGTAGTGGGACTCGTAATCGTGAATCCCAGTTTCAGCTATTCTCAAATAGCAAGTTACTTCTTGAGTGTTGCGGTTCTTTTCCAGAACAGCTTGGATTACGGCGGAGTTTTCAGTGGGTTTTAAGGCTATTACGGTGTCTGCCCAGAACTGCAAGACCCGAGGAGCCACGGGAGCAACGCTAACATGAATTTGGTCAAAAACGCTTTTCACTTGGCTGGTCACCACTATGGGTATGTGCTGGATTTTTGCCGCCTGCGCCAGAACCGCCATTTGCCTGTTTAATTCGCGGTTTAGCCCAAACGTGTTTTTTTTGTTTGAGGTTTCGGCGACTTGGGCACGGTACAGGGAATTAAAAGTGTCTATAACTACTAAGCCGAAGTTTTTGGAGATGTAGTCCTCCAAGTGGTCCACGACAACTGTTTGCTCAGCAAAATCTTTGGGTTTCATCAGAATTATTAGTTCAGCCACTTCGTCGAATTTTCCAGCAGACAATTGGAACAACCGTTTGGTGGCGAAAGTGTTGTCACAATCGATTAACAGGGTTTTGAGTCCCTGCAGGGCACAGTTGACAGCGCACTGGAGTGCCAAGGTGGATTTTCCAGTTTCTGGTTCACCATAGATTAACGTGATAGTTTCAGGTGAGATGCCGCCGTCCATTTCGTTGTCTATGCAACCGCAACCAGTGAGAATCTTATGTATCACGTTCATGCACGTCAAGGGATATTAACTGCGAAACTAATAATGTGTTCTGCGCTTAACATATTTAGGCACTTCCTATGAGATCAAAAGTTGCAGTCGCCACAGTTCAAGGAAAAGTATACTTCTTAGTAGTCAACGAGCTAAAGCGGAGAAACATTCCGTTCATAAATCTCGTCCCAGGCGATGCAATTCCAATTGAGATTAAGGTGGTCATAACCACAGAAAAAGAAAAACAGCGGGTGGATCACCAGAAAGCGTTGGTTTACAACCCCGAAACAGACCCCGAAGTCATGGGCAGTGAAGTCGTTAGAATTCTTCAAGGCAAAGAAGCTTACGGAACCGTGGTTATAGGCGTGGATCCAGGTCAAGTTTTCGGTGTAGCTGTCATAGCGGATGAAGGGTTAATTGATACTGAGAACTGTTTTAGTGTCAAAGAAGTGGTGGATAATATAGACCGTGTGTTAAGAATTGTGGATTTTTCTTTGACTGCGGTGACGGTAAAAATCGGGAGCGGCGTGCCCGTTTACAAGGAGCTTTTGGAGGCGCTTGATGAGGCTTTGCCAAAGGAGGTGTCTTTGGAGATTATTGGTGAGGCGGGAACAAACGTATATGCTTGCGAAATGAAGAACAGGCGTGGAGTTAGGCATATAGTTTCAGCCATGCGTATAGCTGGAAGAGCAGGCTACGTTTACGAGCGCAGAAGGAGGCAGATTTTTGAAGAAAGTGGGTGACAGCGGCAAAACTTTTTTGGTGGATGGTCCAGCCTCTGTAGCGGTGATTTCGGGCAAGGCTGAAGTTTTCGGTTATTTAGTGAAAAATACGGGTCGAATTGTGATTAGGGAAGGAAAGCGGTTGCCCTTTGCGGTCAAAGAAAACGCAAGCTTTGAGGTTAGGTTGGGTAAAAACGCAAAAGCAAAAGAAGTTGACAGCGATACCATTCCATCTTCGTGGGCTGAAGCCTTTGAAACTTTGAGAAAGTTGCAGAAAAAACCTGCAGTTGTTATGGTAGTCGGAGGGGTG
>JBAZEV010000124.1:1766-4451 GCA_041653695.1 Bathyarchaeia archaeon | reverse complement strand
AGCAAAATTCACTGTGTGACACGCTGACATGGTTATTTGAGAAGTGGTTAAATTACCAGAACCCTGCCTATCAGAAGTCTGATTAACACCATCCAACGCCCAACCAGAAACAACCATACGACTCTGCCGCAAATAATTCCGGTAAACAACATCAATCTCAGATGCTGAAAGAGACCTGTCGTAAATGTGAACCTCATCCATCGTTCCATTAAAGTAGTTACCATCAGCATTTTTGCCAAGAAAAGTATTACCAACAGGACTTAAAGAAGTCATGTTGAAACTTGAAATAAAGTGGTTATCAACATAGAATTTGCCCGATTGCCCATCCCAAGTAAAAACAACAAAATGGAAAGCACTATCGTTAGGGAAAATGTAACCTGAAGGGACACCGTTGAACCCTAATTCATTGTTACTTTTGAAGTAGCCAAGCCAGCCTGAACCAGAGTTTGGAGAAATAAACATTCCCACTCCACCAGTACCAGCGCCTAGATTTTTCACCCACAGCGAATAAGACAAGGCCCTTGTTGGAATAACCTGCCTACCTAAATCAACATAGTTCCCTGCATCAAAACTTAGTGCAGTACCAAACTTTCCTTCTACCCAGTTTGCACCAACAATTGAGCCATTGTTTCCGTTTGAGCTATAATCGTATGCAAATAACCCAGAGCCCTCATCAAAAGGCAACCACACTACGCCAGAGCCGTTAACCTCAAAATAGCTTTTGTCAAACGAACCGGAAGCCCACTGAGTTGAAATAGTCGTTGGCGCCCCAGAAACATACCAGTTTCCAGGCTGGGGGTTGCTGAAGGATATTCCGTTTCCGCCTGTGACCGACAGGTGGTATTGGGTTTGGTAGTTTGCGGTGTAGGTTGTTGTTTGGGTTGTTATGGTTATTGTGTGTGTTTGTGCTTGGTTGTCGCTCCAGTTGGCGTAGGCGTATCTGCTTTGGTCTGGAATGATTGTTACGGTGGAGTTTGCCTCTATGGTGTGGTTTTCGCCGATGTTCCAGTTGAAGGTTGCTGGCGTGGTTATTGGTGTGCCGTCAATGGTTACGTAGCCTGAGCCTGTGTTTGGGGAAGAGGTTATTGTGATTGATGTTGTGGATGCTGCGTTTGCCTGAGGGGCAATTGAGAGGGCTGCAAATGCAAGGGCGACGGCAAATAATGAAGTGAGGGTAATTAGAAGTTTAGGTTGCATTTTATGCGCCAACAACTTTTTTTCTCGCAAGCTTTGCCGGTCTGCCAACACCACTAACTTCTGGATTTTCAAGATATTTCACAGCATTGGTTAACAAATCACTTCTGGGACAAGCGTCATTATCAATACATGAGTTTTTGACACCGATATTTCGTTTAGCTCCCGGAGGCACTGGACCAGTGGCTATAATTCGCACACCGCTAATTTGCTCAGTGTCATTATCTGGGAGCAAGATTATTTCGAAGCGTGCATAATCCAACTTTTTACAGTATCCGATGCACTCCCTCGTGTAACCATCCACATCCTTACAGGGAAGTATAATTGAGACAAAAGGTTTTGTCAACATTAATTTTCACGGAAAACAAGTGAAGCGAAGTGTTGGAGACCATTTTTTGCTGGAAGATGACGCTGATACCAGTGAATCACTCTTAGGCGGTATGCTATTCCGAGTAAGTCAACAAACATTTTACTAACGTCTCTCAGCTTGAATGAAGCGTTCATCTTGATGTTCACAGGCATCTCCACAATCTTCAAACCGTAAAGATGCGCCACAGCTAACAATTCAACGTCAAAGGCATAACGTTTTACAGCTAATCTTGGAAAAATGTCTACGAAAGCACTTTTCTTCATGGCTTTAAGTCCAGATTGAGTATCCCTAAGAGGAGCACCCGTAAGAAGCCGAACTATGATGTTAAAACTGTGGCTCATAATCTTGCGGGACAAAGGCACCTCAACATGCGAATCAGGATGCCGCTTAGAAGCAATCACAATATCGCCATACTGCAAAGCAGCTATATAACGTGAAATCGTGCTCAGGTCAATCTCCAAATCACTATCCGCGAAAACAACAATCTCTCCGCTAGCCTGCATGAAACCTTCTTTTACCGCATAGCCCTTGCCCATGTTCCTAACGTAGCCAACCACTTTCACGTGCCCATTACGCTTTGCGTACTTCATTGCCTTTGCCAAAGTTTCATCTTTGCTGCCGTCGTCCACAACAACAATTTCGTATGGCAACATCTGGTTCTTTACAACTTCATCTAATGCGCCAAGAGTGCTTTCGATAAAGTTTTCTTCGTTGTATGCGGGAATTACGAAGGACAACTCAACCTGACTTATCAGACAGCCGCCTCGTCGCCGTTTTTTCCGCGATACTTTAAGAAGCAAACAAGCTGGAGAACAACTCCAATAACCAGCGCATAATAAGCGTAAACAGCCACTGAATCAGCTAAAGAAAAAAAACTCAGCGATAAAGAAGCTGCCGCAACCATCAAAAGCAACATGAAAGCTACGATAAAAGGAGCACCCCAGGTCTCTCTAAGGTATCCTCTTTAACGCGGGCAGAAAATCCGTTAAAGTAATCGTGAGTCATACTTCAAAGCACACTACAGGGCACTTCTTTAATGCCGCAAACTGGGAATTTAACATTTACCATTCACTTCAGAATCCGAAAAAACTCTCAACATCAATGACGGCATGTAGGCTAAC
>JBAZEV010000124.1:0-1756 GCA_041653695.1 Bathyarchaeia archaeon | reverse complement strand
GCTCTTAGCAGAAACATTACCCAACTTCTGCCCAACCAAACTGAGACTCTGAGCAAGAGACAAACCAACTTGCCTCACCATTCGGGACAAACCGCTTTCCATAACACTTTCCAGCTTCCTTGTAAGCTCAAGTATGCTTTTTGCCAGCTTTGCACTACGAACCGTATCTGCAACCTTTATCGTTAAATCAATAAGCACTCGGTCTATTCTCTGCAAGGCTCTGAACCACACACCACAGCGCATGGCTTTCGTTTTCAGTTTCACCAATTGCTTTTTGTCAAGGAAGCGAAAAGCGTTATCTTTAGCTGCGGTATTAAGCACTAAATATTGTCCCCTAATGCCGTGAACCCTTAATCTAATCATATGTACAGCCGCTTATAAAGTATTTAAAATTTGTGAACGAACCACGACCACTTTCAGGATAACTCAGAGACCAAGTAAACAAAAAACTTTACAATGAGACAAAAGGCAAACTGAGAAACAGCAAATAACAGAAGAAGCCGCCGTCAAAGCCTGAGAATTCAAAGAAAAACAAAGTACCCCACCAAAAAACGCACAACTACACCCACTAACCTTAAATTTCCCACAGTGGGAATATTACTGGTGGGAAAAATGACAGCACAAGAAGTGAACATAGACCACAAAGGAAGAGTCCTAATACCAAAAGAAGCCCGCGACAAAGCAGGGTTACAAGCCGGAGGAAAAGCTCGACTAAAAATCGAGAAACAAAACATAATCATCATGCCCCCCGTTTCACCTGAAGAATTCATCCAAGAAATGGAGGGCTGCATCAAAGAAGGAACTCCAACAATCGATCCGCTAAAGCTCAAGAAAATGTGGGAACCCACAGAAAAACAAAAGTGAACCCAAAAATGATATTCGTAGACTCCAACATATGGTGCTACTACTTTGACCAACGCCTCCCCGAACACAAACAAACACTGGAACCCATGCGCGAAATAATCAAATCCGAAGAAATCGCATCCAACACCATCATAGTCTTAGAAGTAGCCCACTACATCGTCCGACACTTTACAGAAAAAACTGCACGCAAAAAAATAGATAATTTTGTCAACCTAAAAAACATGAATATCTCAGATTTCAACCGCCAAATAATGACCCAAACCCTCGAAAACCTCACAGAACACGCCTACACCCATGGCCTTGGAGGAAGAGACGCAACAGTAATAGCCACGATGAAAGCGCAAAACATAAAGAAAATCGTCTCTCATGACAACATCTTCAAGCGCCTATCAGACAAACTAAAAATAGAAGTCATTGACCCCATACAAACAACCCACAACTAACCACCACAACTCAAACCCAAACAACACCCAACACACACCACAAATTCGAAAAAGCAAAAAAACAGAACACCCAAACCTCAACAGCTCACTTAAATAAGACCAAAAACTAATAATTTTTGAGACCCCATGACTATCGAAGTTGACTTAAAAGAAATAAAAAATCTACTGTCAACACTAAACAAAAAAATCGACACACTACTTGAAGACAAAGACACCTTGCCACTTATGACTTTAGCAGAAAAATCCCTCAAAGAGTTCCTCGAACAAGAACCAGACCTATATTCTATCAAAGACATCAAAACCAAGGGCAACTGCAATTGAAAGGCAAAATAGTTCTAATCCCCTTTCCATTCACAAACCTAACAGCAACAAAACTAAGACCAGCACTAATTTTGCATGAGGGCGAAAAAGATGTCGTGGCAGCATTCATATCCTCAAGAACGCAAAAG
>JBAZEV010000123.1:0-4459 GCA_041653695.1 Bathyarchaeia archaeon | reverse complement strand
GCGAAAGCTGGCTGTTTCCACGTTACCACTATTTTAGCCGCGCCTTCCTTTGGAGCGCACAAAAATATAAGCACATGACTGTTGAACGGCTAGACCAAATATTGCAGAAACTAGATCCTACTTTAACAAGTTGTCATTTTCGTTATGCGGGGGCAGAAAATAATTTACGCAAAGGCTATACTCCAAGCGACCTAAAAGAGATAGGAGACTGGAGCAGTAGCAGACAACCAGAAAGCTATGCAGAAAGAAAGGGGTTAACTCCAACTCAAAAGAAGTTTAGTGAAGATGTAACAATGGCTTGAGGTTTTTTGTGTTCTGTACCCTACCCTAAATGACACTAAATATGCCAGTCGTGAATGGTGCATCAATTCTGGCTAAACACACTTAGCCGTATTCAGAATAAACGCCATCTCCGCAACCATCTGGGGGAGTAGGCAATCTTCTTAGAATTAAGTAAATAATAACAAGAGCAAAAATAATTCCTGCCCCAATAACAATTATTGGAACACTAACGAGTAACAGCGGAATCAAGTCATTATGACCGCTTTCTCCTGTGGTGGGCGGTATCTCATAAGCTGGTGCGACATATTCATTTAATACGATAATGCCAACAGCGCAAACGCTAAACATCACCGCAATAATAACTATTATTTTTAGGCGTTCTCTTTTCACTTCTTAACACTTACTCGCCCTATTTTTTTAGTCATAATCTGAGCGTACTTCCCTAATTACCAGTTTGCTTTGGCTTTTCGTTTCAATAGCTGCCTTCAAAACCAGAAACACAAAAGCAACCAACACCGCCAAAAAAATAAAGCCAGTGCCAAACCACAAGTAAGCAATAGGAACAAACATTGCGTTAGTAGCGATTGCTGGCCAAATAATTCCTGAAAGCCACCATAGCACCATAGCGAAAGCAGCGTAGAATATGCCTGCGTAGTTTGCTGGGTCTTGACGTTTTAAAGCGTCACTTCTAGAGTGGAAGGTTAGGATGCTGAATATGAAGGCGAAGATTAAGGGGAAAACAAACATTAAAACGTCAATGGTGGATTCAGTTGTAGGTGTCGTTGTGGTTGTGGGTGCTGGCGTGGTTTCTGGCTCCTCAACAACCACCACTGTGAAAACAACCGTTTCGTAGTCGGCTGCGCCGTGGTCGCCAACAGCGTAAACCGCCGCCGTATAAGTGCCATTAGTTAAGCCCGTGAAGGTGCCTGTTGCAGACGTAAAGTTTTCTGGGTAAACCGCGCCGCCCTCATTGTACAACTGGATTTGCAAGGCGACGCCTGTATCGTTGCTTCCAACCGTTGAAACCTCAAAGGCTACGGTGCTGCTATTGTATTGCTGCGCTAAAGGCGAAACCCAATCGGCAACAGTAACATAAGTAAATGTTGGCGGTTCACCATTGTCAAGCGTCAAGTAATGCGGGTAAGCATAAGGTTCATACCAGCTGCCGATGCTCCATGAAGCGTTAACGTCTGTTTCAGCCCACGAAACCGTAACGTTTCGGCTTGCGTCAATAGCCCCATTTGGATAACCTACCGCAGGGTTAGTTAAATCACCTAATGCACCAAAAAGGAACATGTTTTTCAAGTGCCACGTATCACTCGGAACGTAATCTTCATTAAAAAACTGGAAAGTGTTATAGGTTGTGTCAATGGAATTGTTAAAAAATACTCCGCTTCCACCGCCACTTTGTAATATGCCTCTGTTGCTTGCAGCGCTGTTATCTGAGCCTGTATATGTTTGGTTTGCGAGAGTGTTTCCGTAAATTTCTGTGCCTCTACCTCCTGCCCTATTTGCTTCTGCGTCACGTAAGCCGTGAACGTCAAGGCTATAGGTGCCTTTGAAATCGTCAGATATTTGGTTGTAACGGAAAACGTAGTAGCCGCCATGACCTGACGAAACACTGTGTCGCCATCGGCTCATATAATTGTTTTCTATGAAGTGAGTATAATTGGTGTATTGCCCTAAAACTGTGCTGTCTAAATCGTAAGAAATAGCGCTACCACCAGCAGATGCGTAATAAGCTCTTTGTATTAAAATGCCATAGCCGACATCTCCAAGTGCGTAATTTGCTAAGTTACTTTTTGCAACGATATTGTATATTTTATTGTGGTCTATTACACCACAAGAATAAAGGTTTTCCTGATTATACAGTTCAAACATGATTGCGCCACCAGCCAAGTTTTCAAAACTACAATGGTCTATTCTGTAATCGGTTAATCCGTAAACTGCTAACCCTTTATTTATGGTTGTTGAAGTGTTGTCAATGCTTCTATAACCTTGCAGTTTTATGTTAGCAAACCTAATAGTTGCATTAGTCCAGCGTGTATCCCAGCCAAAATTTGAAAATCCACTACCGCCTTTTCCGAGATTAAACCATATTGGAGCTGTTCCAGTCCCATTTATATATGCGGCTACATCGTAAGCCATACGTAAAGTTGTTCCCCATGTTGTCGGAATATTCAAGTTATTACCGTAAGCATCGGTTTCTGTGCCTGTACCTGTTGGAGTTGCGCCAATAATGTTTACGCCTAAAGACACGTTAACAGTAGCCCATGTTTCTCCAATCTCATAGAAATTGTAGGTGCCAGATGGTATGTAAACGTCACCAAGAGTAAATTTACCGTTGCCTACACTAACCCACTCATTATGTGCTACGACAGCGTTAATAGCTGTTTGAATGTCTGCACCGTTACCGCTTTCAGCAACTACGTAGTAACGTGTTTGTACAGTCAAATATTGCCAGTCACTTGCATACTCGCCTGTTGTGGTGTTTCCGTTTATTCGCCATTGAATTGTACAGTTATCGTTTGGCAATGTTGCCGTGAAGCTTGATGTGCCATTGCCTGTAAACGCTGTTGCTGTACCATTAGCCATAGTGCTTGTTATGTTGCTTTCCAGCCAGTGATAACCGTTTGATGCGTTAGTGGTTCTTGTAGCTGAAAACTGGCATACCGTATCAGGCGTTGAAGCGTTAGTGGTCAATGAAGAAAACGATATTGAGTAAACGTTTGACGCATCTTCTATGTATGTATCGCTTGCTTCCGCATTGTCATAATAACGATAGTGACCGCTTGAAAACTGTGTGCCGCCACCCAAAGTTATTCGGTTAGCACTTACAGTTTGTATTCTTCCAGATTGCGCAATGTCTGTTAGTTCAGTTCCGTCAATCCAAACTTTGTATTCAGCCGTTGAACCCGCACCAGCATGAATGTATAATTGCACAAGATAGTATGTGTTTGCTGATGGGTTAGTTTGCATTGCCGAATTAGCATAAACGGTTGTCAAATTGTCGCGGTAGCCTAAACGCCAAACAACATCCGTACCATCATGGTAAAGATAGAGCCGTGAAAGAATGTATGCACCGTTAACTTCTATAGCTCCAACCTGACAATTTTCACCGTTAGTATCAGGTAATTCAGAAGTGTTAAACGCAAACTGGAAATACATATCAGCATATGATGAACCAAACACGTTTGCAACTAATTCTGCCGATGTGACATTATGTAATTCAAGACTGTAATCGCCTTCATATGCGCCGCTTGCAGTAACGTTTGGTGAACCCGCACTTAAACTCCAAGCATCAAATGTGCCATCTTCAAAACCGTCAAATTCAAACAAAGTTGTTGCTTGAACCCCTGAAATCGTTATTAACGGTATAACCATTGAAAGCAAAAATAGCGTAATTAATGAAAGAGTTGAAATTTGACGGGTTTTTTTAGTCTCCATTTTTAAACAGTCTCCTTCTTAAAATGTGAAAATAGAAAAAATTTAAAAGCAGTTATGTTAAATAATTGATATATGGAAAACAAGAAACGAATGCTTGTATGCTTAATTGTTTGTTTAGCAACGTTAGCAACAAGTTTTACTCTACAAAATATGTTATTGCTAATTTTAAGCGTAGTTAGTGCCGCAGCCTTCTTAGCAGTTTTTGTAACCTCAGTTACAAAAGAAGCAGACATAAAAATCAAAAAAGAGTCCAATTTAAGGGGACTCAATTAGAATCCCCCATATACTTTTCGTAATGCGCTTTGCATGAAAGTGACTTCAAACCATAAAAATCATCCACAACATGACGCTTCCGTTTACAGCCGGGAAAAACGCATTGGTCTTTTGGAGTTTTCTTTAATAGCTCGTTAAATTCAGTCTCAGAGATACCCATAAAAGTCCATATAGGCACTTGCTTTACAGCCATTTGTTTCCCCCCTTTCCCTGTTTCTTTGTTAGAAATTATTTCATGCTGTTTGCTTTTAAGTTTTGTTCCGAATCCGCATCTGTCAACTTTAAATTCCTGCAAACGAGAATATACAGGCTGCTTTTCTAGCGACATAGCACTAACCATAAATAATACATTGGATAGTTGCCTATAAATCTATATAGCCACAGCATGTTTAAACAAGTACATACATGTTGCAAGACTTTCATATTGAGGACAAAAAAACGCTAAGCCTTTTTTAAC
>JBAZEV010000122.1:0-4547 GCA_041653695.1 Bathyarchaeia archaeon | reverse complement strand
TTCATCCATATAAAAAATAATGCTAATCTGGGCCTAGTCAAATCCGCCAAGATAGATCAAGCCCAGACAGCAACCGCCACAACCCCGCTAAGTTTCAACTTCTCGGAGGCACTTTCTAATGAGTAGCCAACTGCATAAAAGCCTTTCTAACGTATGCCCTAAAGCCTTCACTGGATGTGCTGAGTATGACCACTGGGAACCTTCAGCAAAATGCGTTACTTCACACGGGTCCACCTGTCAACAAAACAAGCCTAAAACTTGCCGAGAATGTGCTTATTTCAACCGATACAGCCAACCGTGCAAACTAGGATTATTCAGCCGCGCACAAACCAGCGCATGCAGCCAAGCCGTAAGCAGAAAAGAACTGATACAGCGAGGTTACTAAAATGACAGCCGACAACTTTAATCCAAACAACCCCAACGATTTCCTAGGCATAAAATTCACCACAACAAACCCCGGCGACATACCCGAACCAACAAACCCGGAAAAACAAGCATTCATAGAAAAAGTAAAGGCTGAAGCATTAGAAGCAGAAAAACACGTTTTCGCATGTTTCAACAATAAGCATTTCCCAACCGTAAACGAGTTTACAATAGAGAATGAACAAACCGGCGAAAAATCAGGTTTCAAAACAGCTCTAATCGCTGAATACTTAGCTGGAGAATACCCGTTTAAAACCGATGTAAAAACAGGCATACTGTACTTTTATAATGGAAAACACTGGATAGCGAACGCCGAACCATACTTAGAATATTTATCCAGTAAGATACTCCGTGAAGAAGGTAAAATAGGACACTACAAAAATATAGCGTTTACACTGAAAGCGCAAACATATCAAGAAATAGAATTTAGCAAAAAAATAGCTTGCGATAACGGTTTACTGGATGTCGAAACCTGCGAGTTCACAGACTTTAACGCTGAAGAAATGCCATTCCACTATATACCGGTAAAATACGATCCAGCCGCAACATGCCCAAACTGGGAAGAGTTCATAAAACAAGTTGTAACAGCCGACGACATTTTAACCCTGCAAGAATGGAGCGGATACTGCTTATTGCCTAACTACGCATTTCATAAAATGATGTGGATAGTCGGGTCAGGTAGAAACGGAAAAGGTGTTTGGCAACGTACAATAGAAGGAATTTTAGGCACAGGAAACGTCAGCAACATAGGCTTAGAAGAGTTCGACGGGTCCAGACACTACAGTATGTATCAATTATACGGTAAACTTGTTAATTTCTGCTCTGAACCTAGAAGCAACCGGGAACTGCAGACAAACCTTTTAAAATTCGCAACAGGACAGGACACGATAGAAGCTGAAATAAAATATTTCCAAAAACGCTTAAGTTTCAAAAACTGCGCTAAAATCACCGTATTAGCTAACAAGTTCCCAAGAGTCAACGATCAAACAACCGCGTTTAAAGAACGCCGATTATTCCTAAAGTTTCCCAATGAGTTTGTTGGAACAAACCAAATAATTAACCTAGAGCAAATATGGTTAAACAACCCAGCCGAGAAAAGCGGAATCTTAAACTGGATGCTGAAAGGTTTACAGCGACTACTTAGTCAGGGATATTTTACCACAAGCAAAACACAAGAACAAACAGAACTAGAGTTCCTAAGAGCCAGTGACAGTGTAAGCGCCTTTATCAATGAAACAGCAACCTACAGTAAAAACTTAATATCCACTCGGAGCGATGCAAAAGACGCATATAACGCCTACTGTGAGTTTTACGGGTTAGACTGTGAAAACGAGAAGAAGCTAGCTGCTAAACTGAAAGATACAGCGCATATTAAAGACGGCGCAACCCGGATAAATGGTAAACAGGAGCGTGCGTGGTTAGGTGTTAACTTTAAGAAACTTAGTGAAGAGTCAGGCCTAGAAGATATTAGTGAAGCGCAAACTACCTTAGAAACTGCTAAATCTGTTACAGATGTTACAGATGTTACAGCAGTTCTTACCCGATCAATTATTTTGGAATCCTCTTTTGTAAATAAAGAGGGTAAAACACCTGTAACAACTGTAACAAGTGTAACAAACTCAAACAGTGAATTAAACGCTAAGGATAATCCTGAAAAACGCATCATTTACTTTGAAAGGTTAGCGCCTAATGATATTCACCACTGTGACGGGTTAGGGCATGAATCGGTTGAAGCACAGTTTAAGGGTGATAGTGGTTTTTGGTGTAAGTCTTGTCTTGCGCGTATCGGTAAGATGTGTAGTGAGAATGGGTTTGTGTTTGAGGAGCGTTTGCCGCAAGAGAACTTAGTTGATGTCGGGGAGGAATTTTAAGTTGGCTGTCACGGTTGTTTTTCCGCCGTTCTGTCCGATGCGTAAGGGGTTGCCGCCGAGTGCGTGTTTTCGTCGTCAGAGTTGCCAAGAATGTATTGAGAGTTGGGGTGTGTTTGCGGATTGACTGATAAACCTAAATGCTTCGCTAATTACGCAGATGTTAATTTCTGCCATACTTCAGAAAAAGATAAGAAGTGTCCTTTTAAAAGTGAATGCTTCGATAAGGCACAGACACAGTGGTATTTCTCTAAAACCCCGTGGGGTTGCCAGTATCACGATGCTGCAGACTTACAGTTATGTGGTAGAGCTGCACATTTCTATCTGATAGAGTTTTGGCATTCTTGTATTGAACAGTCTTATTGTTTTATGGAACATTGGTTTTGTGATAAGCATTTAGAAACGCAGAAGGAAAATGAAGTTTGCTGTAAGGCTAATGTTAGCGTTGTTAAGCGGAGGGATTACCAAGTTTGACTCAAAAGGATGTTAAAATTATTCATTCTACAGTCACGGGCTTTATAGTTAAAAACGCCTCTGGATTAAGTAAAATTCCTTTCAAAAATATTATCTGTGTAGCTGATGAAAATATGGAAATATGGCTTTCAGAGAATGAACGATGTATAAAACGTTTTAGCGATCTTGATTTAATCGGAAAGGAAGTTAGAGTTTTTACGGATGATAAAGGAATGATTTACCTTTCAATAATTGACAGATATTTAAAAAGTGTAGAAATTCAGCGGCTTATTGATGCTAAATCCTATAAAAGCGAGGTAATGGTTTAAATGTCGTCTATTAAGAGTTTGGAAGATTTTTACGGGAATAAGTTGGAGTGTCAAGCGCCGTTAAGGTTGAATATGGCTGAAGTGTGTGAGAATAAAGCGTTAGCGTGGCTTGATCCTAAACTGTTTAGTTTCGCTGCTAAAACTAAGGTTGGCGCTGTGCCTGTTAAAGCGGTTGTGGGTCAGCTTAGAGGTATTGCTGATTACCTTGAGAAGTCGGGTTTAGAAAAACGTGTTATGTTTGAGTTACGGGTGTGGGAAGATCCTAGGGAGGGTAAACGTTGATTGAGGATTTACCCCAGCCGATTTTAGACGATGTTTTAGCATCTGTGTCTTTCAAGCGTGATTATCAACCGTTAGCGGAGAACTTACAAATTAAAGAATTATTGTATTGTTTGCGACAAGCGTATCTGCGACGGGTCCAACCTAAACCTATTACTTCGCTTAAAGTTGCATTGAAGATTTACAGCGGCCTAGTGTGGGATAGACAGTTTTGCCGTTTATTCCCAGTTAGCCAAAAATATGTGCGTTATGAATGTCGGAGTTGTCCGGCGTGTGTTAACGGTAAATTCGATTTTTTAGACAGTGATACTGTTACAGAACTTAAAATCGTGAACGATGTTAACTGTGTTTCTGAAGTGCCTTTAGCTTATAGTAATCAAGTGCGGTTTTACGCTTTCGCCGACGGTAAAAGTAAGGCACAGGTTGTTTATTTTGACGGTCGAGACGTTAAGAAATTCCCGGTTGATGTTGGCGATTGCTCTGTGCTTATGCGTCATATCGAAGCTAACGCTAGGATATTGTATTATTCGTTGTTGGATGAACGGTTGCCTGCTAAGTCTTGTTTCGCCGGGGTTTGCGCTGGGTGCGAGTTTAAGGGTGAATGTTAGATGTTGGAGCCTGAGTTTGTCGCTGGGAAGTCGCGTTTTCGCTGTGAATGTGACTTGTTAAGTGCTAAGTTTGCTGAAATAGATAAAAAGTGTAAATTGATGCGTGACTGTTCTAAATGATACATTATTTTTCTTTATGCTTTAAAGACTATTTTTCCCGCTTTTATCGCTTTCAATATCAATTTTATATCTTCCTTCTCTTCCACGGTTAAGGAATCCTCCTTTAATACATCCATTTCTCGGCGTAAGTCTGCAACCTCTTTATCCTTCAATTCCTTATGAAACAGTAACAGCTCTATCACTTTTTCTTTCTCGTTTACTTTATGGCTTAAACCTTCTACCTCTTCAATCAGCCGCGTGACTTTCCCGTTCCCGTTTGTGCCGATTGTGGTTAATTTCATGGCTTTAGCGTAGCATTCTTTTAACTCAAAACTTGAAACGTAAGCCTCTTCGCTGACGACTTTTCCAACAATTTGTTTCCATTTACTCTCCGACATGCAAGCGCTTAAGCGATCTATCAAGTATTTGCGGAAACAGTGAAACCTTAAGTGTTTGCCGCCTAGCTGAATGTTAGCTTTAACTGCTAG
>JBAZEV010000121.1:0-4668 GCA_041653695.1 Bathyarchaeia archaeon | reverse complement strand
GTTCGTGAAGATTGGAAAAAAAATCGTAAGTTTAATTTGCAATTACTTGGTAGTTGTTTTAGTATATTTTTGTTTCTTTATGACTCGCTTTATCTAACATAGATGGTGCAAATATACTTAACGTAGATGTTTCGAAGAATAGCTTTTTTCATGGAATAATTTTGCAGATTTTAGCTATTGTTTGTTTTGCTTTTATTGTTGCTGGGTATGATTTGTTTAGGGATTTTTCGCTTAAATATAGTGAATGGAAAAAGGAAAGGGTGATTGATGTTGAATAGAACTTTAAGTAAAATCATTGTTGTGTTAACCGTTATGGTTTTTGCGTCTGGGGGGGTTGCTGGGTTTTTTATCGGCTACAATTGTGTTCCATCACCAATTGAGCCAACCCCAACACCGTTAATTACACCATCACCATCTCCAACATCATCTGCACAAACATTGTTTTCAAGCCAACCAGTTTTGCCTGAACCAAATATGAGTTTGTTGCGTCCACGAATTTATTCGTTGCCGATGACAGTTACGTATCCGATAGAAACTCAAATAGAAGAAAGTTTGAAAGACACATATGTATATCCGTCAGTTCTTGGAGAAATCCGCGATTACGATTTAAACATTTTCTTAAGAACCAACTTTGGGTTCGACACATGCATGAGTTTCGTCACCGATTCTAAATATGCTTTAACTTCAGTTGAACAAGCAAAAAACTTTACGGCAGGCGATATTAAATTTCCACTCTTAATAGAAGGACATGACTGCGACAACTTTGCCTCGCAACTTTGGGGTTACTGGAGCCAAGGCAACACATCATTTGCTTTCGGATGGGCAAAAAGTGGCACACATGCTTTCAACTTCATGGTTGATTGTAACTTAGACTTGTATATTGTTGAGCCTCTGACCAACGAGTTTATTCCCTTCAAAGAAATAGTAGCATCAAACAGTTCAACATACATACCTATTATGTTTGTTATTTGACAAATTCAAAAAGCTTAAAACAAGTAAACCACTATAAATAAATTGGTGACAACAAACGTGTGGCATTTCTACTTTAACAAACGGCAATTCATTTACTTCCTAATCATTTTCGCTACTTTATTTTTAATTGTAATTCTGCCAGGTCTTTTTCCAACTTTATCTTATAGTGAAACACAAGTCATTATGGAAAACAATAATGTCGCGTCTCAATCTGCCACGGTTGCCTCAATCTTCAACAACAACTTGTTAATTGCTGGAATAACGCTTATTCCGTATGTTGGTTGGGGCTGGATAATTTGCGTGTTGTGGCAGACTGGTATTGTGGTTTCTTGTTATGGTTAGCCATGGTGGTTTATTTTAACTAACCCTTTTGCCTATGTGGAACTAGCAGTTCTTAGCTATGTGATTTTGCGGAGTATAAAACTTGTTCATTTGTTTAAGCAACGGAAAACAAGATTTACTGATTTAACTGGCAAGTTGGTTGTGCGTAAAACTAACGGGGTGTATCAAGAGATGGCTAAAACGGTTGCTTATGCCTTGATTGTTTGCACTCTTGTTTTGTTAGCTTCTGCTTTTGTAGAGTACATGTTTATTCGAGGTTGATGTTTTGGGTGATTTAGCAACCGCTTTGCTTTTGTTTGGTGTTTTAGTCTTGGTTGTTGGTTACGCTCTTTTTAGGGTAGCTAAAATAATTGTGGGTTTGGTGAAGAAGTGCTTTCGATAATTTTGCCTGTGAAGGAACCTGAGCCTTACGTTCCAAAAATGTTAGTTGACATCGAAAGATGTATCAGTCAACCGTATGAAGTTTTGATACAGAAAGAGAAAGGGTTAGGCTATGCCGTAATGTGCGGAGTCAAAAAAGCAAAAGGCAACATAATAGTTGTATTAGATTCAGATGGGTCGCATCCTGTTTCAGCAATTCCAGAAATGGTTAAGTTAATCGGCAAATATGACATGGTTGTTGCTTCCCGCTATAAAGGTGGCGCAACCAACGATTCCTTATCTAGAGAATTGGTTAGCAGAGTATATTGTTTGTTTGCACAACTGATGTTTGGGTTAAAAATCAAAGATAACATGAGCGGGTTCATTGTGGCTTGGAAGCACTTATTCATGGTTTATCCGATTCGGAATGATGGTTTTAAATGGGGGCTTGAAATGCTTGTAAACTCTAAACCCGTTTATGACGCTGTGGAGTACCCGATTGTTTTTGAGAAGCGCAAAGCAGGCAAAAGCAAAGCATCACCGATGGAAGCCATACACACTTTCATGTTTATGCTAAAACTGCGTATGCAGATTAAAGGCAAATTTTAAGTAGTTAATCAACGCATTTGTCAACTAGACAAACTATGAGTTCAGTTGCCGATATTCAAGCGCAAAACGTTCGATTTAAACAAGCTTTAGAGAATAAAGAAATCTCGCAAGCCCAATATGATCAAGCTATGGCTATGCAACAAGCAAATTTAGCAACCATCCAACAACCCCTGCCAACTCAATTTTGGGAGAATCGTGTTGCAATACCCCAGCCAGTAGTTCAGCAAGGTTCTAAAGCACCTTCAGAAGCATTGGTTGTGCACCCAAAAATGACGCTAATCACACCCTTGCCAACTATGAAATGGGAGAACCGTGTTATAACACCCCCACCAATATCATTACCAACTCAGGTTTGGGAGCGACCAGCTAATGTAGTTCAACACAACCCAACACAAATTAGTCCTTTACCCGCTGACCCAACGTCTCCAACTTATGCTGTGCAAGGCAGTTATGTTTTGGCAGGATCGACAGTTGTGGATGCAAAAGGTACACCTATTGGCATAGTTGGTTCTAAAACTAATCCACCAATTCTTAAAATAGGTGAAACATATAACATTGTTCCGCCACAGCCAGAACAACCTAAGCCAAACATGGTTGCACCAACATTGCAAAATATCTTGGCTGATCCATATGGTGTTCTTGGGACAGTAACGCAACTTGCGGGTGTTGCTGCTGATAAATTGCCAGAGGGAATACCGAAAACATTTTTTAATCTACAAGTTGGTGGTTATGGTGAGTTAGCTAACCAAGCATCTCAAGTTAAGAACGCTGTAGGTAACATAGGTAACGCTTTGTTGAATACTGAGTTTAAAGCTAACCCTTTGCCTTTTACACCACAAAACGAAATGCAAAGTACAGGTCAGACAGTTTTCAGAATTGGTGAAGCTGTTTCTGTTGCCGTTATTGCACCTGTTGTTGCACCAGCAGTAGGCGTTGCTGTACCAACAGTATTAGCAGGTGAAGCGGTTGGCGCAGTATTAAATATTGTACCAGCCACTAATCTGCTAGTCGGTGAACCAGTAACATTACCTAAAACACCATTAGAACTTGTAGAACGTGGCGTAATTGGTGCTGCACAAGGCGGAGTATTTGGTTTAGTCGCTGGCGGCTCATATAATCTTCTAAATATCACTGGTAAAGGGTTAGGTTATGCTGTTGCAAGAACATCGGTAGATACGGCGCAAGGCGCAATATTTGGTACTATTCAAGAGGCAGCGATGACAGGAAAAGTAACTGGTGAAGGCGGAATTCAAGGTGCTGGGTTCGGTTTAGCTTTTGGTGCACTTGGTGAAGTAGGTGCTTATGCAGGTGGTAAAATAAATACTAAATATGATGTCGCTGGAAAACTTGAAAGAAATATTCCAATCCCAAAATACGGTGATGTAACTGTTCCATTAGAAGGTGGTGGCGAAGCAAGATACAGAGGTATATATTTGAGTCAAGGTTCAGAAGCCAAACCCATTTTTGGTAAACTATCAGGTATAGATGATGGTGCTCGAATCCTTTCTGGATATGCACCATCAAGCAATATTGATGTAAAGGTAACGCAAGATGTAATGGCAAAAGGTGGTGGATACACACCTGAACAGGTAGCGGTTGTTGGTCAAGTCCGTAATATTATGGGAACAACCCAGAATGTCAAACCGCAAACCATTAATGATGTTTTCCCAACAGAAACAGGAACTCTTAGCGAAATAGGCACAACCACAGTTAAAAAATTCATAATGGAAAACATAGATAATGTAGATATGGTTTATGGGTCTTACGCTACACGACCTCAACTTAGCGAATCTTTTGAGTACGCTTCTAGTGGTAAAAGTGCTTTACGCACTCCAGGTGACATAGATGTGCAATTAAGCATGAGCCAAAAAGGTGCTGTTGATTTTGCACAAAAATTAGTAACAAGATTACAAGGTGCTGGTGCAGACGTAAAAATTTCTGCTGAAAGCCCAACTTTGATTGAAGCAAACGTTGGCCAAGGTGTGTATGCTCATGCTGTTGACATTCACTATAAAGGTGAAGCACCAAATGTTTTAACACCGTCAACACAAGGTGAAGTTAGGTGGGGTTTCTCTGTTAGTAGGCAACCTATTAAAATAGAAGATGTACCTGCGATGTCTTTGACTGAGCAAGGACTCAGAAAAGGCGCGGCTATTCTTAGCTTCACTGAAGAAGGTATTGGTACTGTTAGTTGGCGAGCCAAAGATGCACCTGACTTTTTCCAAGTTCAAAGAACTTTACTTGAACAAATACCTGCAAGTAAAACTGTTAAGGTGATGGATTCTTTTGAACAGGCAATGAAATATTATAATGTGCAAGACATAAAGGCTTCACCACAAACAAATGAGTTCCTATTCTATAACAAAAGAACAACCCCCGTAACTA
>JBAZEV010000120.1:0-4673 GCA_041653695.1 Bathyarchaeia archaeon | reverse complement strand
TCCGATCTAAAAAACAGCATGGGAAGCAGTTTTGAGGAAATCCAAAAAATACTAACTAATCTGCCATACCCTGAACGTGTGGGCGTATGTTTTGACACAAGCCACGCATTCGCCGCAGGCTACGACCTCAGAACACACCAAACCGTTGAGGACACCGTAAACAGGTTTGACGAGGTAATTGGTTTAGAAAAACTAAAACTGGTTCACCTCAACGACTCCAAAGGCGACTACAACTCACACGTAGACCGCCATGACCACATTGGGTTGGGAAAAATTGGGGAAGAAGGCTTCAGAACCATTCTAACAGGCAGATTAGGCAAGCTGCCGCTGATACTTGAAACACCAATAGATAACCGACGCGACGACATAGGCAACCTACAGAAAGTAAAAGAACTGGCTGCTGGGCAGTAACAAAACGTTACCGCAGTTAACAGCGGTCTTTGAGTAGGATGAATCTTCTGTTGAATTCACCGATGTATTTTGATGTTGGCCTGATTAGAACCGCATCGTTGTATTGTTCCAAAACATGGGCAACCCATCCGCTTACCCTGCTTGACGCAAAGAACGAAGTGGAAAACTCGCGTGGAACACCCAATGCATGCATTACAAGCGCAGCGTAAAAGTCCACGTTAGGGAAAATCCCCTTTTTACTGTAAACTGTTGTTTCAATTTTTTTGCATTTATTGTAAATTGTTAATGTGTCCCGTTGGTGGCACAGTGTTTCTGCTATTCCGCGAAGATGTTTTGAGCGCGGGTCTTCTGATTTGTAGACGCGGTGACCAAAGCCCATGATTTTCTTTTTGTCGTCAAGCATGCTTTGTATGTATTCATCGATTTCGTCAACACTGTTGATTTCATACAACATAGCCATTACACGTTCACTTGCGCCGCCATGAAGCGGACCCTTCAAGGTACCAACCGCAGAGGTAATCGCGGAATACAGGTCAGAGCCAGTTCCCGCAGTTACACGTGCAGCAAACGTGGACGCATTAAGTCCATGGTCAGCGTGTAGTATCATGTAACGTTCCATGGCAACTCGTTCTTGTGGGTCAGGTGGGCTGCCGCGGAACATGTACAGAAAGTTTTCAGCAAAACTGTATTCTCGAAGCGGTGCAACAGCAGTACAACCGTTACGGACACAGTGCAGATACGAAATAATTGTGGGAACCTTAGCGATTATCCAGATTGCTCTTCGTCGGTTTGCTTCATCGGATGTATCGTCTGGTTCGGGGTCAAACTCGCCTAGATGAGAAACTGCTGTGCGCAGTATCTCCATTGGGTGACAAGATGTAGACGCAGATTTTATCAGTTCAACAACTGGTTTAGGTAACCTCATTGCAGAGAAAAGGTCAGATTTTAGTTTACTTAACTCAGTTTGGTTGGGCAACCTGTTGGTTAACAGAAGGAAAACCACTTCTTCGTATGTTGCGTTTTCAACCAGGTCATCTATGTTGTAGCCTGAATAATACAAGAATCCCTCAGGGTCTACGAAACTGGTTTGAGTTGTAGCCGCAGCCACATCCCTTAGACCCCTTATTACTACTCGTTCGCTTTCATCGGTCATATTTCATCAACTAAATTCTCTGCAATTCTTTCGACAAGTTTTGTGTCGAACTAGATTAATGTTTTTGTTAAACACAACGACATCTTGTTTAACACAATGTATATTCAAATAATAGGATATAAACACTATTAAATTGCTATTACATGTTCCCAAAAACAAAAAAATGGGGAAAAATATTAGCGTTACATGAACACCAAACATGAAAAAGAGGAAAAACAGGATGCAAGTTAGATCAATTGCGGCAATAATCGCGTGGGCAGTAGTTGTTTTGCTGTTCGCAAACAAGGCTCTTAAGCTTGATTGGATAACACCGGTGGCAATCGTTTTGACGTTAATCGCCGTGCTAGTTTACTTCAGTCCTAGGCTAATGAAACAAAAAAAGGTAAACAAAACAGAGAATTCATCTGTGCCCGACCAAAATCCATAGTTTTTGAAGGTTTAACCCACAATAAAATTTGGGGAACAAACGTTATTAGGCAATCAGACAGGTTAAAAGTAATACCTTTATTGGTGAATAATATGCGAAAACAAATTTCTTTAATGTTGATACTCATCATCGCAGCAATATTGACTATTGCCCCAATCATAACCGTAGTAGCACAAGCAGACACAGACAACGACGGAATCTCAGACTCAAAAGAACAAGAACTGGCCACGGTGTATGCACCTTACATGCATTTTGCAGATGGAGAAAAATTCTATCCCACAGACCCAAATTACCAGATTCAAAACTCGCAACTGTTCATGAAATCAGGTGAAAACAACGTTTTGGTTCTAAGCAGCCCAACAGCAACAAGCATCGCCCAATACAAAACATCAGACTACTTCCTGAACAACACCATAGGCAACGGCAACCAAATAGCAGCAGACTACAAACTGAACAGGGAAGTTTTCGGCGACAAAATCTATGCACATGTAACCCGTGAATCAGGATTAACCGTAATCCAGTACTGGTTCTTCTACGCATACAACCCTGGAACCCTGAACCAGCACCAAGGCGACTGGGAAATGGTTCAGATAGTCCTAGATTCAAGTGAAACCCCACAGTATGCGGTTTACTCGCAACACAACGCGGGACAACAAGCAGTATGGAGCGACGTAGAAAAAGCGGATACAACGCACCCACTCGTTTTCGTGGCGTTAGGCTCACACGCAAACTACTTCAGGTCATATCAAGGTAAAATCGGCGCAGAAACAGACACAGTAGGAGACGCATACACCCTCAGCCCTGAAGCACTAGAAATAATAATTCTAGGTGAAAAAGGCACAGGAAACCACCCAGCAACCCAAGACTGGCTAGATTATGGCGGAAAATGGGGTAACTGGGCAGAAGTAATCGATGAATACCTAGGATCTGCAGGACCAAGCGGCCCAGGTCAAGCTGAAAACGCTGAGAAATGGACGTATCCAATTTCTTGGGGAGCAGGCACAGCAGTAGTTGATCAGACATGGTTCAGCGCTAGTTTGCTGGTTTCGTATCTTCCAGTAATCATTGTCGTAATCATACTGGTTTTGGCGGGAGTCAAAATCATGAAGATACTCAAACGAAAACAGCAAGGAAAGCTTAACATCATGAAGATTCTACGCTCAAAGGCTGCTCTTGGAGTAATACTTGGAGCAGTAGGTGTATTAGTCTACTTTACGGCACTGTTCATGCCATGGTACATCGTAAGCGGCGACATCCAAACAACGTATATCTCAACAGCTGGAACAACAGAACTAGTACTAATCGACGGAGTCAACGGCCTTAGAATCAACATGCTGCAAGGAGACCAAGGCTTAACCCCACTGTTCGGAATAGGCTTACCTCTTGGATTACTGTTTCTTGGAAGCGTAATATTGAATGCCCTAGACGTTATCGGCGTAGAGAAAGCCCAAAAACTTTCAAGAACATACATAGTAAGCGGCATTACCTCATTGATACCCTTGATAATCATAATCGGGTTCATCGTCGCGTTCGCTGGGTTGGTAAACCAGTTTGCTGGATTCGTAGGCGCAGGCACAGACATCCCCGTACAGGTAACACAGTTGGCGTCAGCAATGTCTTCGGCACCGTTTGGCGGCTCATTCATAGACACAATCAGTGGATACGGATCAATGAACATATCATGGGGCTTAGCAGCAGGTTCTTATTTGTTCATTCTTTCAGCGATAATAAAATTTGCAGCTGGAATAATGACAAGAATCGCACAAGTACCTGAAGCTACAGCTAACACACAGTAAGAGCGAAAGAGAAAAAAAGCTCTCTTTCCCATTTTTTTGTTTTTTTAGATATCCAGTTTTCCTTGTTAGTAAAGCATTGGAACCTTGGTTTCGGTTATTTGCAATGCCATGTTTACTTCGTTGAAATATTTCAGAACAGTTCTGCCTTTTTCAGTGATTGAGTAGCAGGTTTTTGTTTTGTTGCGACGTTTTTGGGTTATCTGTTCTTCAACTAGGTTTTGTTGAAGCAGAAAATCAAGGTTTTCTTTTAGCACACTGCAGTTAACGTTTGCTTTGTACATTACATGTGTGAGTTTCAATGGACCGTTTTGAGCAATGACCTTAAGGATATCGATATACATTTCCATTTTTGATCTTCGCATCAGGTTAAACCTCAAGCATACACTAGTTGCACTTGAGGGCACAAAAATTTCCGTTTAATGTATCAGAAACATTTGGGCCTTCAGCACGCAAGTAAACAGTTAGTTACCAGTGGTTTGCCTAAAAGGATTGTTAAGTCGCACAGATATACGACAATAACATGTTTCAGCACACAAGAACCTATTTTGATGTGATATACGGGCAATAATGCAAGAAATTCTGGCAAACAAAAAACAAAAAGTTGCCACAAAAATGACAAAAGATGACTGATTTCGACAATTTTCGTCAAAACCCAAAAAATGGACACGTTTTACTTTTGAAACACCAAAAAACAGTTTTTCAAAGTTTCACATGTAAAACGATCCGATTACACGCATTGGTTTACTAATCAGCCGATTTAGTTCATTTAACCCCGTTTTTGGAACAGTTACAACAACGGTTGTGGCTGGTCCCGCAGACTTTTTTGCGTCAAATTCAGACAAAACCAGCCTTGCACGTAAACCAGAGTCTTTGCACAGAACATCTA
>JBAZEV010000119.1:0-4713 GCA_041653695.1 Bathyarchaeia archaeon | reverse complement strand
AATGTACTTGTAATACTTCATTGTGCTGCCCTGCTCAAAGCTGCCGTCGAAACCTGTTAGGCTAATTGAACTGTATCCTGTGCCAGAAATTTCAGCCCACAGAACAGCCTTCATGTCAAGGTTGTAAATTGGGTCTTTAAATTCTGGGTAGCCAGTGTTATCGGTTGTAGTGAAGAAAGTGTATGTCATTGTGCCAGTGTCGTTGGCTGAACCTGTAGTGTTAAAGTCTAAGCCGTCAGTTATGGTTGTGCCAGTTGAAGTTTGAAGGCTATCAGTGTATGCGCCTGCTTCGCGGGTTTTCAAAGTTATCTGGTTAGTCGTTAAAGATTCCGCGTCTGCCTTAGTCATTGTTGGAACAGTGACTTGCCAGAACTTGTATGCGTCAATGGTTGTGTCGTAATAGTATTTTATCCAGAGAACTTTGCCTGACTGGTAACTTACGCCAGTTGTTAAAGTGCCTGAACTGAAAGTGCCAGTTTCAAGAATTGTTTTTCCGTCAGAATCATAGATTGTTATTGCACTGGTTGTTCCGTCAAGCGCGCCGCCTGCAAGTTCGTCAACGCCCACGATTTTTAATGGTTTGTTAACGGATTGCTGGTCAGTTGGGTTTGCTACTTGACCTGTACCGCCAGAAGGACCAGGTAGAGTAGGTACGCCTGAACCAAAGATGTCACCGAGCCAGCCTGAATACCATGCTGCGCCTAAGAGAAGAATGAATATTGCTAGTGCCGCCATTTTTTTTTCTGATGCTTTCATTTTTCTTTTTTTCCTCTAAGTTGTTCTAAATAACAACGTTAACATGGCAGACCTAATAAGCCATGCTTTATAATAGCATATTATAATACAAACAAACGCATAGCAATACTCAATTATAATCATAACAAAACACATCAATTAGATTTAATAAGCACCTGTCTATACAAACTGATTTAGTGATAACTTGTATAAACTAAAGCACCTCATACAAAGAATCCGCGAATGGTGGAACAACTACGACCTCGTAATAACAGACGGAAAAACAAGACGACTAATCAACCTCAAAGACACCACAAAATACAACCTAATCGGCAAACAAGTAGGCGAACCAGTAAAACGAAAAGTCAGCCCAAAAGGAGACTCAAAATACGCTGTAGCCTTGCCTGAAGAAATTGGACTTACATTAACCGATAAAGATGGACAAACAGAAGTTATACAGGTAAAAATTGACGGCACAGAAGACTTTGTAGCCGTCTTAAGCAAACCAAAAGGAGCATAAAATTATGGAACCAGAAACAAAAATCAAAATCTCGATAATTACCCTGTCAAGCCTATTAATATTCACAATCGCCTTTTCAAGCATTACTCACCTAACTACACAATCCGAAATAGACGGCTTAAAACAACATAACATCCGTTTAGTTAATGAACTTTCGGAACTTTATCAGGCACAGATTAAAAACTTGGCTGATTTAGCAAAACTATCTTACAACGTGATTCCCTTCGATGAATCATGGACTTACCTAAAAACTGACCAAGCAACCGATTCAACAGGTAAAAGCATCGATTTATTCATTGATGGCTACACTAACGGAACAAACTATGGAGCGATTCTTCGTTTTCCAAGCTTGAATTTTACTTCTCCAATGTATCGGGCAGATGACATGTAAACATGACTGATTTAAGAACCCACGCAATAGTAGCAGCCCTAATAACTGGAGTTTTAGGCTTAACCTACTTCACCCTACACTTCCTATACAGCTACCTAAAAGTTTACCAAACCGTAACAAACGAAGCATACCAACAACTCACCATAACAATCCTAATCATAATAGCCCTCATAGCACTATTAACCTACGCTGTAACACCCAAACCCAAAAAACCAAAAACCCACAACCAAACAGTAATAGAAGAGGCAGAGATAGCAAGTGAACCAAAAATTTCTAAAGCAGAAAAAGAAAAACTAAGACAAACATGGCAAATCCTCAACGATTCAGGAACCGAACAACAAAAAAATAATTTTAAAGAAAAATACGCTCCTTACATGGAAGAAATAATACCCCAAACAACTCAAACAAAAGAGCAAGACCGAATAGATGAAATAAACCAAAAAATCAAAACAACCATAAAACCACAATCCCAAATCAACCAAATCACAACCGACCCCGCATCAGGAGAAGAACCTGACTGGTCACCAATCAACCCGCCAGAACCACCCACACCCGCACAAATACAAAAAGAGCCAAACACAAGCTCAATGAAAGAAACTTTGGAAAATAGCAAAATCAGAGTACACAACGCATTTGTAAACAATTTAGTGCGACAACTTGAAGCAGGCGATATTAATGTTGAACCCACAGAAGAAACAATCAAAAACTTAGGATTAGGAGAAATCAAACTCATAGCAAAGAAAAAACCAGCCCCCCTAGAAAAAGAAACTCAATCGCCAATACTGCCAATTCCAATACCAGCCCCAGAAGAAATTGAAATGGAAAAACCACTTTTAAGCCGCAGGAGAGACAAATAAAATGGACATTAAAATTCCGAAACCAAACTTTGAACACAACAAAATATTTGAAAACTTACCATTAATATTCATTTTTTCAATACTTGGCCTAATGATGATTCCAGCCATACCCGCACAAGTCAAAAGCGCCCTAATGATAGTTGGCATGGTTGGACTGTTCCCTTCAATGTACCTCTTAGACGTAATCGCAAGAGACCAATCAATAAGAAACAACGTAATCAAAGCCAGAATAATGCCATACAAAATAGAAAGAGAATTTCACATAGAAAAAGCAATAGGCAGAACAAACAGCACTTATGACCCCTACCTAAAAAAATATGTTACCCCATTCCGTTTAGCAGTCGCAACAACCATAAAAGAGTTAGGCGTAAACGCACCATTCAAAGAAATAATAATAGAACATACTCTGCCATTTGATGAGAGAAACAAACCAAATAGAGCATGGGTACACTGGAACGGTATAGAAATTCAGCACCCAAATGTTTACCTTGTAGAGTTATGGTACACAGGCGACAAAAGAATAGGTTTCGGAAGCTCAGCAGATTACTTAGAATTTGTTCCAAGATTTAGCTTAGAAAGCGGAACAGAAGATTATTGGATACTAAAAGGGAAAACACTAGACACAGATTTTGATAACATGGAGGATGCAGTAGTACAATGAGCCAAAACAACAAAGACACATTAAAAGTTGTAGCAACAGAAATTACAGGGATTCCAGTTCCACAAAAAATCAACCGCGAAAGCTTCGAATACAAACTGGCAAAATACTATTATCACTTATGGAGACAAGAAAAACAAGACCATGACATAACCAAACAAGAAGCCCAAGCCGCAGAGATGGCACTACACGAATACTCAAGCGCCTACGAAGGCATGGACCGAGGACAAATGACCGCTGGAAAAATAGCAGATGACAGAGTAACATCAATACTAGCAGCATGTGACGACATAGACACCCTACGAAAAAAGAAAAAAGACAAAATGTTTACTTTCGGCAAAAACTTCGCAATCGCAGTTATAGCCCTCGTCATAATCTGGCAATTCTTCACAAACACAACAGTACGGCAAGAACTACTAGACAAAGCAATACCCCTAGCAATCCTTCTGGGCGTAATAGTATTTGCCTACTACATATTCACACAAAAACGGAAGTAACCTTATGGAACAACCAAAACCTAACAGACGACAAAGATTCTGGAATTACGTAACAGGCCAAAAAGAAAAAACCAAAGAGTACGAAGAAATCCCACTCGCAGGTAACGCCATAAGAATAGTAGCCGACAAAAAATTAGCTACAAGAATGGAAGAATGGAAAGTAGCAACAGACCTAATCAACGAACCCATACACGCCACAACCCTATACGGTTACATGACTGAACTAATAGACATCACAGAAACCGTTGGAATAGCAGTAAAAAGAGTCGGTCTCGTCTTTGACAGGTCAGGCGACACAGGAAATGAGGAGGAAGCAACAGCCGTAAGAGGATGGAGCAACCTATACGGCATCTTCCACAGCATGGCAATACGCATAAGATTTGAACATGGCACCAACGAAACCGTGACAACAACAGCCAGCGAAAAACAAACCATACACGCAATCAAAGTCAGAGACTTCCACCTATCACTTGAAAACGTACTCTTCAAAAAAGCAGACATGATAATAGGTTGGAGCTTCAAAAATATAGACGTAACAACAGGAGTAGTTACAGTAGTAAATACCTTCCCAGTAAAAGGTAGTGTTCCATATGGTTATGAAGATGGCTTAGGAGCACAAAAATAAAATGCCTTTCAAAATGACAGAAATGATAAACCACGCCTACTATCATGACGAATTTCAACTCTTCATCGTCTACGCACCACTAGGCTACGGCAAATCAGCATACGCCGTAAAAGTCCTCTCCGAACTCTACAACAAAGACTGGGAAAAAGTAAAACAATACATAGTCTTCCCACCAAAAGATTGCGTATCCAAATGTGTAGAAATGAACAAGACAGGTAAAAGAGAAAAAGCAATCGTCTGGGATGATGCTGGACTCTGGCTATTCGCACTACAAAAAAACGATGTCTTTGTACAAGCAGTAATAAAATACATGAACGTAGCAAGAACCAACTGGGGAGCAATGATACTAACCACGCCAACACCAAGCTGGATAACCTACAAAATGCGAAACTTTCCCCAACACATAAACGTAAAAATAATCAAAGCCTCA
>JBAZEV010000118.1:0-4737 GCA_041653695.1 Bathyarchaeia archaeon | reverse complement strand
TTTTTGTAAGTCATATTTAGTTGATTCTTTTCTTATGCCTTCTGGGTTTGGTGCTGGTTGCCAGCCTAAGAATTTATTGCAGTCGGTGCATCTGATTTCTGCATAGTGTGGTGTGTCTGGGCGTAGAATAAGTTTTTTGTTTATGTGTGCGCATTCCATTTAGTTTTCACCTTTTGCATCATCATCATATTTTATTGTGAAAGAATTTAGTGGTGCTGTCATTTGCTGGAAGCTGTGTGGATAATGTTCCTTATCGCGCCAGTCTATTAGAAATAGTTTTGCTGCTCTGAGTTCTACATCTATTTCTTTTATGCAGCCATAGTAGACTTCTTTTTCGTTTACTACTATTTTTCCGTATCTATTTAGTTCATAGACCATCTAACCATCCTCATCATCATATTAGTTCTAAAAAATTAGAACTTTCTTTTAGTATTATGTCTTATGTGTTTTTAAAACTAATCTTGTTTTTCACTTTGTTCGGTTATTTTTATGTTTTCTGTTAGTGCGGTTTGGTTTGCGTCTCCGCGTAGTCGTTTTTTCATTAGGGGTATGTATTTTGGGTTGAGTTCTATTCCTATTCCGTTTAGTCCGAGTTCTTGTGCTACGTATAGTGTTGTGCCTGAACCTACGAAGGAGTCCAATACTGTTCCTGCAATCCATTTTGCTGTTGGGCTGTTTGTGTCTATTGTTCTTTTTGGGCATCCCGCTTTTAGTCCGCGTCTTACAAGTTCTGTTGGGTAGCAGGCAAAGTGTGCTTCCCGGTATGGTTCGGGGTTAATGCTCCAAACTGCGCGCATATTTCTTCCAAGAGGGTTAATCGTTTGCCCAAAAGATTTTTTTCCCTCATGATTTTTTTCCATGCTGTTCTCTTTTACATTCGCGCCACCCATCCCTCGAGTATCTTTAATTAAATCTTCATATGGTGTGACCAGTGGTTCAAGTTGTTGTTCAAAATAGTATTTCTTGCTTTTTACGAAGAAGAATACGTTTTCAAAATCCACTGTAAATCTATCTTTTACGCTTGAGGGCATACAGCTTGGTTTGTGCCATATTATGTTGTTGCGGAGAATCCATCCGTGTTCTTGCATTGCGATTGAGAAGCGTGCGGGTATGTTGCAGAGGTTTTTTTGTTCTAATTCGTTTCCGCTTTTTAGTGCGTTGGCGGAGCTTACTCCGCTCTCAATATTCTTGCTGCTGTCGGAGATGTTATCGTTGAGAAATTTTCCACCGCTTACGGAGTAATATGTGTCACCAAGATTTACAAAACAAGTTCCTGTTGGTTTTAGCACGCGCTTTACTTCGTCAAAAACATTTACGAGTTTTGTAGTGTATTCTTGGAATGTTCTTTCTAATCCAAGTTGTCCTTCGCAACCATAATCCCTTAGTCCCCAGTATGGTGGGGAAGTAAAAACACAATCAATACTCTCGCTTGGTATTTGTTTTAATCCTTCTAAAACGTCTGCGTTTATGATTTTAAAGTTACTCATCGTTGTCACCGTTGTCTGGGAACTCTTTGAGGTATTGTTCCCAGTATTTCCATTTTTGTTCGCATCTTTTTTCGTCGAGTCCAAGCGTGTTCATGGTTTTGCCTCGCAGGTTAACAACATTTGCCCTTTGTTTCTTGCTTTCCATAAATCTTGTTTTGTTTTTCTTACATGGCACTTATGGCATAACGTTTGTAGATTATTATAATCAAAGTATTTTCCGCCATTTACAAATGCTTCAATATGGTCAATTTCTAAAGCTTGTGTTGAACCACATTTAACACAATGGTTATTATCGCGTTTCAGTATGTCGTCTCTTACAACATTCCATGTTTTGTAGCACTCCCCATATTTTTGTGCGTGTTCAAAGCAACAATAGACTCTCATGTGTTTATCAAATTCTTTTTTTATTTTACCACAAACTGGGCAAAGTCCTTGTGCTTTACGTTCTGCCCAGAAGTCGGGAAATACTGCATACGTTGATGGGCGCATCATGCTGGTTTCCCCTTGCATATTCCGCATGTGGTTTTTGCTTGGAAGGCAACGCCATTACTACCAGTTGCTTGTTGGTAGTAGTAGCCGTAGCCTTTACAATACTCGCAGTTGTTTATCGGATACTGTTTCACTTTTTCACTCCCACAACAGTGTAGTTGGTGTTTTCTTTTGTTGTGCCTGTTCGGGTGATTCGGACTTCTGTGAATCCTTCGCCAGATAGTTTTTGTATTTCGGCCATTACTCCGACTGGGCATATCAAGTTTTTTATCGTCGGTGTGGTCAAACGGTATTGTGGTTTTAGATTACCCACTTTATCTTTGAATGGGGAATCTTCTTTTTCCACGTTTGTTTTGTTTAGGTCGATGAATGTGTCGCCTTGTGGAAACTTGTCAAAGCCACCTAACTCAATAGCTTCTTTTTCTACAAACTCTTTCAAATTAGTCATAACACAAAACCTCCTGCCAATACTCGATTAGCAATTTTGCGTAATTACTATTAGCACCTAACTTATTAATAAACCTATTAGTTTTTCCAGCTTGCTTTGTTCCATTGGGGTTTGTAGTCTTGCGAGGGGGGTTTGGGTTTGTAGCCGTATTGTTGGCGCATATTTTCTGGGCTGATGATGTCTACAAATATTTTGAATGTTTCTATTGCTGACATAGCCCCAATGCAAAGGAGTAGCACATTGAGTAATGGGAAGAAATTGAATAAGGTTTGATAGTCGTTTGTTTGGTATACCATTTCTTCTCCGCTTGCGTCAACCCAGGTTCCTTGTTGGCTTATCGCAGACATACTTGCTGTGAAGTATATTCCCCATAGGAAGATGGCGGCGATTAGTCCGATGGCTATCCATTTGCCGGTGTAGATTTGTCCTTTGTTTGCTAGGTTCCAAAGTTTGGCTAACCCGATTAGGACTATTATTCCGAAGGCGATGAAGCCGATTGTTGTTTCTATCATACTATTGTTCCCCCTTTGGTTGTAAAGATACTCAAAGCCATTAGGATTAGGCATCCGAAGATTGCGTATAGGGCGTAGGTTGTGTCCATGCCAACGGCCCTGAATGTTGTGTAGGTTATTGCGTATAGGAGTAGTAGCATGGCTAACCCGATTTTCATTGATTTGGCGGATAGGATTATGCCTGAGATTGAGATTACTATGACGATGTAGATGTCGATTGGTATTCCTAGTCCTTCGAATATTAGGTCTAGGCTTGCTAGTGTCATGATTGGGTTCATGCTACTTGGCCTCCGGACCTTAGGTTGGTTACGAATTGTAGGATTCCTATTGCATACCCTATACTAATCAACGCTAAAAAGAACGAATTAACTACTAGTTGCAGATTTCCAGGCATCGGGAGTATCAAAAACAACAGGTTCAGCAACATCGTAAACATTTCGGGTATAGCGAATGCAAAATTTAGCAACAAATCTATGATGATATTACCTGAATAAAACAACAAGGCCCCTAGCTCAACAATCGGAATATTGGTCTGGTTAGTAACTGCGCTTTCAAACTCATCGCTAATCGTAGCCAATTCCGTGGTACCGTTGTGCATGGTAATCAAAGCGAGTTGTCCTTGGTCTGCTCCGGGCAGCGTGTACAGTAACAAGGTGAAACACAGCGACCAGAATACTTGGGCCGTCATCATTATTTTGAATGCTTCCAAACCACTAGCCATGTTAACTACTCACCCCAAGTGTCTGTTCTCTCCCTATAACACCTATGAAGATTCCTATTATAAAATATATTGCCATTAAGAAAATAATATAATCATACATCGGAGCCAACGCAAGTATTCCAATCGCAACAAAACTAATGAATAAACCAAACCAACCCATCGCAAACCGATACGAAACCATTGTTACTCCAAAAAACAACACAAAGAAACTTAGAACTATTGCCACTATCGGATTAAGTATTCCCGCATAAGACTCTGCACGAGTGTTAAACCATTTATAGAACGAACTTGTTTCTCCATCGTTCACCACAGTAACTACAATTTTCAATAGATTTGTGTCTGTAACATTTGAGTCTCCATAAAAAAAGTTTACTTGAAACAGGTTAGTGTCAACTAATTCAGTGTAATTCCATAGCAAGGTATTCCCATTATAGATTTGAAGTGTTACTGACTCATTATCATTTGGCGAAGTAAAATAGAGTACTATTGTGTTCAAGTCTGTTTCGCTTGGGATAAAAACTATTTGGTCTGTGTCAATCGAGTAAACGTATGTTTGCTGATTGAAAGCGAGTATGTCTAAGTTTATTTCAGTGTTGTTTGCTCCGTCAAGTAGTGCAAGCAACGTCTTTACTCCATTAGTGTAGGTGTAAAGGTAATAGGGTTTGTTTATTGTGTAAGCGGTATTTGATTGGTAAGTGTTGTACAAGAACTTTGTGGTCGAGGCAAGATTGTAACACTTAGCAAAGTCGTTGTAAACCACCACTGGCTTAACACTTGTCGACAAAAACCTGTACAAATAAAACTGTTGGTATTCAGCAACACACACACCCACGTTCTCGTCAGTAATGTAGTCAAAATTTATTTCTCGACTAAGCTTAGTAGCATCTGCATCTGGATATGTAAAATCAAACCTCACTGTTCTTGAAGGACTAAAAAAGTTTGTAGAAGTCAAGTTTGCATCTTTAAAGTTCTAAATAAAGTTTCCATCATAAGTAAAAGCTTGAGCCGCAGTAACTATATTTAAATCAAATAACGCGCCAGTGTTTTCATTTACCAGCCTAAACTTTAAAGTATAAATTT
>JBAZEV010000117.1:0-4755 GCA_041653695.1 Bathyarchaeia archaeon | reverse complement strand
CTCAGTCGGTGCGCCAATAAGGCTTTTCTTTACAAATTAGGCTCTTTACGCGTTTGTTTTTCTGTCTAAAACCTCTTTTTAATGGGGTGTGTTAAATCTTGTTGGTCGAAAAGTCTTCGTATGGTCACAATTTACAATAAACAGTTAAAAAAGGGCTACCTGACAAGGCAGTTTCTATTGTAACAGCTAAAGACCTTTCTTGAAGTGTTCACTTTTGGCTAGCGAGTAGCGAACTGGGCAAAAAAGTTGATACTGTAGTTAAGAGCTGTCGGCGTTTTTATTGTTTGGTAAAGTGAGCTAATTTTTCCGAAGCTAAGCGAACCTTATATAATCGTGCTTTTTCAGCCTTTGAACAGAGGCGTTAACTGATAATATTTTGGTGGTAACCTCTGCAAAGTGGTCGTAAACAGTAAGTGACCTGTTCTGTAGGGCATTTTATGACTCATTTTTTGTTACTTTGTACTTGTAGAAGGTGTTCTGGGTGAAAATTTTGCTCTGTTTCACTTTTTTGTGTGCTCAAATTGTTTCCGAAAAACTTTCGTATGTTCATAATTTACACTAATGGATTAAAAAACTGGTGGTGCATACAGATGGATTGGCAGTTTACAGTTAAAATCCATGGTGACGCTGCTAAATTTTGGGGTACGAAACGCGAAGATACAGCTGGAAACGGCGGGATTTTTCAGGCATTATCACGGTTACGTTTCGCCCATAATTTGGATGGTAACTGTTCTTTTGCGTGGGTAAACGTCTGTTTCAACAAAGAGCAGCGACTGCCAGGTTCCAAACTCCACTTTGCCATCGACCACTGGCAGGGTTCTGTTAGGTGGAAGCAGCATTGACCTTAAGTGGGCATGTGCATTAGATGGATGATGGTACATTTCCCGGTTGGGCACGAGTTTTTCCAGAAAAACTTTGACGTCTTCTAACAGTGCGGGGTCGTTTTCTGTGAGAATCAGCATGCCTGTGGCGTGAGGCGCGAAAACATGAACTAAGCCGTTCCTAATGTTTGATTTTGTGACTGTTTCTTGAACTTGGTCACTGAGGTCTACAAAGCTGATTGCACTTTTCGTGGAGACACTCAAATGTTCTGTGAAAACTTTGAATGGAGACATTTGTATTCGCCAATTGTTTAGTCTTTTTAGCGTTCAAAAAGTTTCGGGTAACTTAGTTGTTATGTATCTACCATCTGTCTCTGTTGAGACAAGCACAGTTTAGGCTGAAAAAACTTTGAGTTTTGCGGTCAAAACGAACTTTGCGCCACAAAGTACCTTTTTTGTGCTTGGATCTGCTCTCTTTTATATTTAGACATTTTTTGGGATAGGGAGCCACTTTTTCTACATTCTCTTGGGCTGATTTTTCGCCAACACGCGGATGCCCCTATTTGTTGTTGTTTGACCCCCCTCTCTGCAGCTACCTACCCCTCTATAAATAGAGTCAACCACGGTTCTGGTGCGTTTTAGGGTGATTGGCTAATTCGTTTGATGTGGTGCGTCACGGGTGATGGTTGCATTTTCTATCAGAGTTTTCCACTTGTTCTGCCCTTCAACCTTTATCCCACATGCTTCCGCTGGAGTTTTCCCGCTTAAGCTTTCGTGTGGGCGTATGTAGTTGTGGTAGATTTGATAACCAGAGAGTATTGGAGTGCGTTTACGCTTTAGCCCTCTCATTGTCTTTTCTCTGTCACGTATCTCTCCGTTCATTCTCTCCATCTTGTTATTGTTGTGGGCTTTTCCTTTCAGCGTAATTTTGCGTATGTGTTGTGTTCCGTCGAAAGCCCATTGGCACGCTTTAGCGTAAGAGGGTAAGCCGTCGGTTATGAGGGTTTTTGGTTGTTTACCCATGAGGTATTTTGCACGCACAAAGAGAGTTCGTGCATCGTGTTTCTCTTTGGTTTCTGCCATTTCTTGAGCAATCCAAAAACGTGTTTCATCATCCATCATGGCGAACAGATATTTCATGTTGCCTTTCACTTTCATGTAGATTTCGTCGGCTCTCCAAGTATCAGAAACGTTAGGCTTCATTTTCTCAACGTAGCTCTCCATTAAGCGAATGTATTTGCGAACCCAACGTATTATTGTTGAGTGGTCAACCTCTACGCCTTGCATTTTAAGGAATTTCTGAACATTCCTATACGATTCGCCTGTGAAATAGAGTTGCATGGCTGACGTTATGACCTGTGGCGTGGCTCTCATTTTCTCGAACCCGATATTTATTGAAAAGCGTTTGCCACAAGCTCTGCATAGGTACCGTTGAATGTCTCCCTGTTTGTTGTGGCGTACAGCGTTTTTCACGATGTCGTTTGAACCGCAATATTGGCAGTTCTGTACGTTCAGTTCGGGTATAACTCTGCTTACGGCTACCTCTGCTCTTAATGACCGAGAGAAAATTACAGCGTGGATGTGCTTGCATGTTACGTGACGGTATTTGTTATCTGGGCACTCACAAAGCCATTCTCCATCAACTTTAGTTATGCAATACTCTCCATCGTGAGATTGGCTTTTGACGGTGTAAATGCAATCGTCAACACGTTTGATTTGTCCGTTTAGTTGTGCGATTTGTTGACCGCGTTCTTTTCTTGTGGTTGTGAGTTGGTTGCTCATTTTAGGCACCTAAAATAATATTAGGTACCTAAGTATTTAACCGTTTCGGTACCTAAATTCTTATATACCCGACCTTTCTCTGTACTAAAATAGGTGCCTAAATATGAAGTTACAGAAACAACTCTCACGAAAAGTGGATGATAGAGTTTACCCAAAATATGTCGTCACTATCCCACCGAAAGAAATCGAGAAGGTCGGTTGGAAGGAAGGGATAGAATTAGAAGCCGTAGTCGAAGATGGAAAAATAATGCTACGACCTAAACAAAGAGTGTAATTCTGTTTTCATTTTTTCGACTTGATTGTCAGCATCACTTACTAATTCTCCAACTTCAACATCAGATAATTCTTTAATAGTGTATTGTGAAATATCATTAGGTAGATAGAAAACTTGAGGTTGTAAGGAACCAATGCCAATACCACTACTGATTCCTTCCTGTTCAATGTATTTGATGGCGAATATGCCTAATTTAGCAGTTTGAGCCATAGTCATACTTTCATCCCAACTTTTTCGGAATACCTCAGCTAGACTGTTCTGCCCTATAGCAACCAAACCATCAACTTCAGCAAAAATGCAAGAGTTTGAATCAACATAATACAATCTTCCACCCACACCCGTAATTGAAGTTCCTACCAAAACTTGAATGACACAATCAGGGTCTTGAAAGGCTACACTATGAGTATTTCTTAACTCGGTTAATTGTTCGACACAGTCATTTTTGAAATCTTCAAACATATAAGCCATAATTGGAGGTCTAACAGTAGTGTTAGGAACGTTTGCAAAATCTTGGCTATGCTGATTGAGAAGCCTTTGATTTTGATAATCCATCCACGCTCTGTGAAATTCAATCTTTCTTGGAAGCAGAGTTAAGTATTCCTCAAACAGATTTCCAACACCAGCCGCACCAAAAACCGCCTTAGCAGCAGGCAAATACTTAATTTTTTTTACCCATGTGCCGCTAAGTCCAGGCAAGCCAGTTGTTACTTTCCTGTCTCCAACTAACACTGCACCGTCACTACATTTTCCTCCAAAGATTAGGGTCGTAGGTACCAACCTCTGTTGAAGTCTCTTTAGGTACCTATTATGAGGTTGCAGATATAAAAATCTTTGCTCTATTTGTTTACTCGGAGGGTTTCTATTAGGTAAGTTTCTGTTAGATGGACAGTTTTTCATTTAATTACAGCTCTCCTCTCGGTAAAAGCAGAACTCCCCTTTTTTGAATTTAAGGAATTTTGCTGTTGAAAAAACCATTTAAAACAGGCTGTCACCCGATGTGCACCACCCACAAAATTTTCAGTCGTCACCCGTCAACTCACCAGAACCTTTTTCTGCAACTTCGTTAGGGTAGGGCTGCGTTGGGAAAATAGCGTGACAAATAAAGTCGACGTGTGAGGAAGTTAATTTGGCGGTAACATAGTATTGCGCAAATTTGGTAAACCAAAAAGTAATAGTCTGAGGTCGTTTGAAAATAGCATAATTTGTTTACTTCAAAAATGTCATTCGTTTTTCTCAATTAAGTGCAACTCAAAAATTACCTCTTGAAATACCAATTAAAATGCAATATCACTTGTAGATGTTACTGACAACCAAAAATTTACTTTCTCATCCAACTTTAAGCAATACAAAAGTCGCAGCACAACCCAAAAAATTACGATTAACCGAAGCAAACAATACTGAAAATAGGGGACAAATTGAAGCCTTTTGCCTATTAGAGCTGCGATTTAGTTCTGTAACAACTCGAATTGCCCTGAGGGTGAAAACAGCGCATTTTTTTAACAGCTAAACAAAAATCGAACAACCCATTTTAACGCCTAATAGCCAAAATAACCCCATTTTAGCCGTCTAGACCGTGTCCCTTAGGGCAAGTCATGGAGATAACCATGGCCCCATATAAGTACCTACGAAAATCTCCATGTGAAACACAAAGAGGTTTTCTTCGAGATAGCTTCGAGGCAAAAGACAAAAAATCTGTTTTTTCCAGAAACTTTGCGGTTTACAGCAACAAAACACGGCTACCCCAACAAGAGGACACAACCTTTAGGTTTTTGTTTTTTTTTTGCACAGGGTTTCTTTCCGGCGTCAATAATTTTCAACGAGATTTGCACTCGCAGTCACCGGTGTTACCCCTCCATTTTTTGATGGCTCGGTTGCTGA
>JBAZEV010000116.1:0-4821 GCA_041653695.1 Bathyarchaeia archaeon | reverse complement strand
AACCCTCCATTGTAGGATAAACAGCTATGTAGCTATCAAAAGCTTGTGTTATCGAAATTGAGGATAAACATGTTATAATGAGCAAAAAAGCTAAAGTAACCACGAACATTTTGTTTGTTGTTTTCTTCATTTTTTCACCGTGCTACCTACAACAACCGTTAACTTAACGGGGTTCATAGTTACAGTGTTGAAGAGAGGATTTAACTTTTTTCATGCTTAAACGTTGCTAGCTCGTTTTTTCAGTATATCCACTAGATCTGTGCCGCAACAAGGACAAGTTGACATATGATATACCCCAACGTCTTTAACGAAGATAAGCCCCAAAAATGTTTTCCAGCTATAGCAGTAAACCCAACGGCGACTAGGTAAACAAACGAGTGTTTGAGAGTTCACTGAAGCTAAACACCGTTCAGACGCATCCGGACAAACAGTTGCTTTTTCACAAGCCGCCCCTTTAGGCACATTCAAGTTTACTATGGGTTCCTTTACAAAAGAAACATAGGTTAAAGTAGCGCCACATTTAGGACACGTTTTAACGTTACCTTCGGTTTGCATCCAACCACAGTTAGGACAACCTACTTTAAAAGTTGCAGTTGGCAATTCTGAAGCTAAAGGTCTATTGAACATAAACACCAACAAAAAAAGGTCAGGTTTTTGCCTGACTTACTCAGTTTCGATTCGGGGAGCTAAATAGTAGTTTAAGAACATACTAGTTTTAGGCGTTTGAAAAGCAAGTTTTATAGGCATGTCAGAGCTAAATTCGACAACTACTTTTTCAGCAATCTTTTGAGCGGCTTTAGACACTTCACTAAGATAACTTATGCTGTATGTTGACTGCTGAGGGGCATTGTTAACGAGTAATTCAAGTAAGCCGTCGTTGTCTTTATGGATAGTAATGCTAGCGGCGTTAAGGTCTCCGGAAGCATCCATGAGAAGATTCTCGCTGTCTTTAGCGGCTACTTTAAGGTGGTCGCTTACGATTTCAGCGTCTTCTATAGCTAAGGAGAGAGCAGACGTTTTCATTGTGGCCTTTACGTTGAAAGTTATTTTTGGCGTTGGTACTTCCTCTTGAGATGGTTCAATAACAGGCATAGTAAAAGTGCGGGTGTAGGTTCCAGTGATTACTACTTTAAGTTTAACGTTAGTGTTTGTGCTGTCGGTGCTGATTAGTTGAACTTGATCGTTTACTCCTTTCTTGTCTTTTCCGGCACGCTTAAGCAGTTTGAGAAGTTCGCCTAGGTTTAGGCATATTTTTTGTGTTTCATCACAAACGTATTCGGGAATGTCTTGTTTAGGCAAAGAAAAGTCAACCATTGCAACGCGGCTAGGGTCCATAGCCCTCATTTTTATGTCTTCAGGAGAAAACACTAAAGTTGCTTCGTTAACAAGTACGCTTAATGCAGTCACTATGTCTCTTAATTGTTCGGAATCAAATTTTGCGCTAAATGTTTTAGCCATAGGGTTTTTACCTCTAATAAAGAGAGGTAACGCTTTTGCTTAACTTATAAAAAAGTTAAGGTTTTTGGTTATTTTGTTTTTGGGCTTCAACAATTTCGCGCCATCCAGAGCCTAAACGTTTCTGTTGACAACGTGAATATCGTTTTGTCTCGTCAGGTTTATTCTTCAGATTCTTTGCCTTCCTCAATCAGTTTTCTAATCCTTTGACCGCCTTTATGTCCAATTTCAGAATAGAATTCTTCTCCACGCGTTTCTTTTGGTTTTTTGCTCAAGTTTTCACCCCTTTAGGTTGATGTTTACTCAATACGAGAACTAAACGTTTTTGCTTAAAAAAAAGAAAAAAGATGGTTTTTATTTAGACGCAGATTTCTTTCGAGAAGCAAATGTTAAAGCGATAACTACAGCAAACAAAGTGACAACTATTGCAAGCATTGCAATAAAAACTATGAAAGCAACGTCGGCAGTTGTGAATGAAGACTGTTTGATTGCTTGTCCAATTTCTCCCATGTCGCCTTTTAGTCCTTGTTCGCCTTGTGCGCCGACTGCTCCTGTTGCTCCGGTATCTCCTTTAGCGCCTTTAGCTCCTGTAGCGCCCGTCGCACCTGTAGCTCCTGTTGCCCCTGCCGCGCCTGTTACGCCTTGAATACCTTGAAGGTTAGCTATTACTGTCCAGTTTCCTAAAGTTTTATAGTAAACGTCGCTGTTGTTGAAGTTTAAATAAAAGTCGCCGTCAACGCCTAAAGTTGATGATGGAGCACTTGAGCCAGTGTACCATACTGTACCATTTTTACCGTTAACGCCTGCCGCACCTGTTGCGCCTACGTCGCCTTTATCGCCTTTTGGCCCTTGTGAGCCAGTTTCTCCGGTTGCACCTGTATCACCTTTCGCGCCTTTCATGTCAACAACAACAAACGTGGTTGTTGCGTTGTTGCCAAAGCAGTCTATAGCATTAATAGTGTGTACCCCAAGATCAAATGGGTTGGGAGCAATGTAAGCAGTAAAATCGCCGTCGCCGTCAGTCCAAACCGTTGTAGGAATCGTGTATTGTTCAACGCTATCGTAGAAGATTGTTATGTTAGTGCATTTATGGTAGTTAGCTCCGACTACTGTTACTACAGCGAAGCCTTCAGGTGAAGAAAGCGTTAAAGTTGCCGGTTTTTTAGGCACACAAGTTGTTGCTGAAACCATCGTGGAGGTTGAAACGATTAAGATTGCTAGTAAAACTAGCAAAGACAATTTTTTGTTCATTTTAGTTCACTAATAAAGAAAATAGACGGTTTTGCTTAAGCAAAAAATGTTAAGTCACAACGTATTTAGCTTCAATTATGCCAACACTATTTATTGATACTTCAACGATAACAGCTTCCATTGGAATACAAATATAATTAGGATAAGTGTTGCTCCACACGATTAAACGGATTAATTCACCTGTCTCATAAGAGCCTATGATTTTTGTTTCGTTCTGCGAGTTTACCCGAAAGAATATTACATTAACATGTTTGAATGGTGTGTTTAACTGCACTGATGAACCTGACATATTGATGAATCTGAAAGTAACATCGTGATGGGTGTCGGTGTTTATTGGTTGAGATTGCTTAAAACCAGTTAAGCAAAATACATAACCACACATAGCTAAGACACCAAAGCAGAAGCCCATTATAAAAAGTAAAGTAATTATTTGATTTTGATTATTCATTTCATTTTACCCCTATCTAAAAAAGATAGGTGATGGTTTTGCTTACGGTTTTTTTGTTTTTAGATACCACACTGAAACAGCAGTAATAGCTAGTACAGTCACGACAAGAACAGCCATTTCAGATATAGACAGAAAAGGTGGAGGCGTCGGTGTTGGCGTTGGAGGCGTATAAGGAGCTTGCGGAGATATTGAGGAAGGCGTTAAGCGTATTGTATAATCAGACCCAGCGCCGCCGGCTCCCCAAACAGACCAAACAGTAACCCATTCAGCAAGAGGCATTTGTGTACTATCAGCGGAAGTGTAACCATACATTAAAACGCCTACGCGATAGAAGCCTGTTACTGGAAAAAGAGCTTCACCGTTAAAGTTTGTTGTTGTATTCATAATAGACATAGAAGCGGTCTCGATGCCGCCGCCGCCTGAAAAGAGAAAAACTTTAGCGCCTTGAATGGGTGCGCCGGTACTGTCAGTTATAACGATAACCCAATTTCCGTTTTCGTCGATTTTTGCTTGCGTAGAAGCTATAGAGGTTAAGGTAAATGTTAGTAAGAGCACAGAAGTAAGCAGAATAAACGGTTTATTTTTCAAAGGTTGCACCTACTAAGCGATTGACATAATTTGATTAAAAAGGTTTTCCTTGAAGAAAAAAAGGAGATTAAGACAGCATTGAAGTTAATAGTTCATTGAGGGTTATCACGGCGTACCCGTTTGTTTTTAGGTACTGCATTTGTTCAGTAAATTGTTCAGGGGTAACGTGGTCGTCTTCCGTGTCTATTTGATGATAGAAAACGATAGCGACTGATGATGTTGACGACGTGTTGCAGTAGTTAGCAAATTGGTTAAGGGTTATTTCGGCGTGTATGTCGTAAGCGTTTAAATCGTACACGTCAAAATCGTTAAGGTTCAATGGGGCTTCATCGTTTGTTCCTCTAGCCGCTAAATAGTTCTGTTGCAGTATTGTTCGAACAGTTTGGTTTTCGGTGCCTTCACCGTAAGGGTAAATGAAAACGTTTGAGGTAAACCCATGTTCTTTCAGCATTGTTTTACTGTACTGTATTTCTTGGATTAACTCGTCGTGTGAGGTTACATTGTTTAAGTATTTATGGCTATAACTGTGGCTTTGTATGTCTTGTCCACCATCTTGCAGGTCTTTAATGTTAGCCCAAGATAGGTAAGCCGGGTATTCGCCTTCAACATAGGAAGTGACTACGCCAAAGCTTGCTTTAAAACCGTATAGTTTCAAGATTGGATAAGCATTTGTGAATTGAGATAGCCAACCGTCGTCAAAAACGATTACAATTTTTTTGCTTGATTCTGTCGGCGTCGTTGTTGGTGTTAAAGTGGGGATAGCTGAAGTTTCTGACGTTGAAACTTCTTTGTTGCCATCAACAGTGTTAGCAGAGTAAACAGCGGAAAAGACAGTTGCCACAATAACGACGATAATTATTAAACTGCCTACAGCCACCATTATTTTTTCATTCATTCTTTTTGGCCTCTATGTAGTTTAAGGATTGGCGTCTTTAGGAAGCCAATTGACCCAACGGTTTTCTTTTGTGGCATCTCGCGTGTCATCCATTTTTTGCCTTGCCAAGCTGTCATCCAAGCGTACAGGTAAATGAGCGAAATGAAAGTTGAAAGCCCAACAAAGATTGTTCGGTAAAAGACAT
>JBAZEV010000115.1:0-4836 GCA_041653695.1 Bathyarchaeia archaeon | reverse complement strand
CGTCAGCGCACATCACCACAGCGCCGCAGTGTTCAATTGCGTCAGCGTTTGCCAATTCTACGACACCGCTAGACGAAATATAACCCACGTCGCCGAACGCAACATCTACTCCAGTTATCAACTGAAAAGTGACGCCGGAAGTTTTCAAATCGTCTGCTGGAGAATTATTTATATTTATGTTATTCTCGACGTTGATATCAGAATCAGTACCAGATACGTTCAATGATCCGCTTATCGTTTGAGTTCCGTAAAACAAGTTTGAGCTTGTTGTTGCGAACGAACTTGTGTCAATTGTCGCGCTGCCCGGAGCGTAGGCTGCACTCGTTGCGTAAGAAGAACTCAACACAGTCATCGACGCTGTCATTTCGATAGTTACTAAGCTGGAAGTATCTAAACCAGCGCACGGAGCGTATGACGCACTTATCGCTACGCTAGAACTTTCAGCCCACGACGATGTGCCTAAGAAAAACGATGCTGTTACTGCTTCTGTTACGTTTATGGATCCAGTGAACACGCTAGGACCGTTTACAGAAAACATATGATACCCGTCGTCTTCGTAAGAAACATAATTTATTCCAACTAATCCTCTAGCAAAAATCAAAAGTACTGGATCTGCTAAAGTAGAATATACACCACAGCTTCCAGTTTCAACCCACGTTACCATTCCAGTATACTCGCTGTCGAGCGCGCTAATACCTATAGCTTGTTTGTATATTGAAACGCCGGCGCCGCCTCCGTCTGAATCGTTTAACGACAATAATGCTTCGCCGCTTCCGAGTGTCATAAATCCAAAATCATTTTCTGTGTTTTCTTCTAATATATGAAATTTATCATCACTATCTTTATACATTACATAAGAAGAACTAATATGATCGTCGAATATTAATTTTCCTGCGGCATCATTGAGATCTAATGGACCAATTACTGCGGAACCGCTGTCTGTAAAATTTTCTACTCCCGGTAATACAGATCCTATTAATCCACAATACTCAGTTACTTCAGAGTCTACACTTTGTCTATATATGTTATATTTAATTATCGATGAATAATTTAAGTCAGTCCAAGTTAGTTCTACATAATTATTAGCATCCAAACTAGCAGAATTTTGACAACCACCTTCGTATAGAATTCCTTGAATTTCTCCTCCGAACACTGGAATTACTGCATACGAATAGTCGTGGGAATAATCTTCAGCAGTTGGTTCCGCTGACAGGGAATCTAAACTTGCTGTTGGAGTAACAATAATCAATGGCCCAGCGTTTAATTTCAATGAAGAATTCAAATCGAAAGCATTAGTTTGTTCATTTTTAATAAAAGAACTGGTATCTAGAGTTGAACTACCAGGTGCGTACGCTGCGCTAATTGCATAACTACTACTGAGCACAGTCATAGATGCTGTCATATCGTTAGTTACAAATGAACTAGTATCTCCAGTCAAGAACGACGCTGTCATTTCATTGGTAACAAAACTCGAGGTGTCAATAGCAACTCCTGCATTTTCTGCATATGATGCTGATAAAACAGTCATAGATGCTGTTTGACTATTTTGAACGAACGAACTTGTGTCACCCGTTAAGAATGATGATGTTTGCGAGTTAACAACAAATGATGATGTGTTCGCAATTAGCAAGTATGATTCTAACATCGACGCTGTTTGTTCGTTCGTTACGAACGAACTTGTGTCTCCAGTCAAAAAACTAGAAGTCATATCGTTGGTTACAAACGACGACGTATCGCCAGTTAAGAAACTTGAAGTCATTTCATTTGTGACAAAACTTGATGTGTTACTTGACAGTAAGTATGGTTCTAACATTGAAGCTGTCAATGATGTCTGAACAAACATTGAGGTATCGCCGGGCGGCGCCCAAGACGCACTTATTGCTTGAGATGCAGAAGCAACTGTCATCGATGCTGTTTGGTTATTCAGAACAAACGAACTCGTTGCGCCAGTCAAGAAACTTGAGGTCATATCGTTAGTGACGAACGAACTTGTTCCAGACGTTGGAACGAATCCAGTATGGCCGCTAGAAGCAAAATCGAGATTCGCTAAGTTTGAGTGCACTGTTGCTAACGATGGTGTGAACTGTTGCGTAAAAGCGCTCTCAACTAGTACTGATGATGTCACGTTTTGCTGAACGATGAATCTTCCGATAAGCATTCCCATTCCAGTAATGCGCGCTGGCAGAGAAGATGGCGCCAGTTCAGTTTGAGCAGTAGCAAGAGATGATGCATTGCTTGTTCCCAAAACTACGTTTACTGATGGTTCAGTTGGATTTTCTGTGTCAATGTCTCTGTAAACCCATCTCACTCCGAATCTGTTGTTGCCGAGCGATGCAGTTTCTGTTCCGGTGTCGTACGACCAAGTGTCAAAACTACTTGCAGTAACGTATGTCCACGCTGACGCTGAGTGGTAGAATCTCCTCATCGGTGACGTGAAAGAATCAAACGCTAGTTGAGTGGTTCTGTTTGAACCAATCCAAACTTTACCTTCTGTGTGTTTGACGAAACTTCCAGATGTTGACAAAGTAAGTCCAGATTCTCTTGCGAATCGTTCTGTTCTTATCAAGCGCTGATTGAGTTTGTTTGATAAACCTCTTCCAGTTGAAACCCAATACAAATAGCATATCAAGTTGTTTTCTCGATATATCGTGTAAATTGGATGAATGTCGCTGTGGTTCAAATTTTCTTGACTCGTTTCGATGCGATAAATTGGAGAACCAGAATTGTAATCAGCAACAACGTAACTTACAGCGTTATTTGTTGGAGTAAGTGTTGTGCTGTGTGGCATTTCGTATCTTTGAATGAAATGTTGAAAATCTGAGTTGTTGTAGAAACGAACTGAACCAGATAGTATAGTTACTGTTCCATCAGCGTTGTCAACGAAAGAACATGTCGCTGTCATTCCGGCTACAGATGTAGCAGTTCTCGAATACGTAAGAACGTCACCCTGATTTGTTGAACCACCTTGCTTATCGTTCACCTTAACCGAACCAGTCATATAAACAGAACCAGATATCGTTTGGTTGCCTACGAACGTATTAGAAGCTGTGGTTGCGAACGAACTTGTGTTACCCGTTAAGAACGAACTTGTCATCGAGTTGAGAACGAACGATGATGTGTCTCCAGTCAAGAACGATGCTGTTTGAGCAAACGTTACAAAATTACTTACGTCTGGCATTGGTGCGTATGAAGCACTCAATACAGTCATTGATGCAGTCTGGTTATCTAGTATGAATGAAGACGTATCTCCAGTCAAGAAACTCGAAGTCTGAGCGTTCGTAACGAAGCTTGAAGTATCAGCTGACAATAAATACGGTTCTAGCATCGACGCTGTGAGAGACGTTTGAACGAACATAGAAGTATCGCCAGGCGGAGCCCAAGATGCGCTTATCGCTTGAGACGCTGACGCTACCGTCATTGAAGCTGTGTAAGAATTCAAAACAAACGAACTGGTATCTAGTGTTGAACTTCCTGGAGCGTAAGCTGCACTAAGAGCGTACGAAGAACTCAAAACATTCATAGATGCTGTTTGGCTGGTTTGAACAAAGGAACTCGTATTTTCAGATAATAAATATGGTTCTAGCATTGACGCTGTAAGCGACGTTTGTAAGAAATAACTTGTGTCTCCGGGAGGCGCCCAAGACGCGCTGATGGCAGTTGATGCAGACGCAACTGTCATTGATGCAGTTACGTCGTTAGTAATAAACGAAGACGTGTTTCCAGTCAAAAAACTGGAAGTCATGTCGTTGGTAACGAACGATGACGTGTCGATTGTTGTGCTATTCAAAGAAAACGCAGCTGTAACAGAATAAGAAGAACTTAGTACCGTCATAGAAGCTGTGTAAGAATTCAAAACAAACGAACTTGTGTCTAGTGTTGAACTTCCTGGAGCGTAAGCTGCTGACGTTGCGTAGCTTGACGATAGTACTGTCATAGATGCTGTTTGGCTGTTTTGAATAAACGATGAAGTATCTATGCCGGAAACTGGTGCGTAGCTTGCGCTTAAAGCGTTAGATGCAGAATGAGCATAAGAAGCAGTCACAGCGTTTGCGATAGTTCCACCGCAAGTAGTAGAATACGACGCAGTGATGTTCAATATGTTAATCTGATTTCCAAGACCGTCTGTTAAGTTGTTGAGTCCGCTAGCAGTAACGTATTGTAGTAAGTTTTCGAAACTCTGACTTATGTATTGGTCAGTGAGATTTCTTTCTGGAAACTCGTTCATGATTATCTCTTGGGTTTATATGTGGTTCAAAACAGTTTTCAGTATAGAATGCTTTTGAGTTTTCAGTTCAGTGTGTTCTTTGAAGTAAGAATTGAATATTTCTTTGGTAAGCTTCTTTTGTTTTCTAATGTTAGTTTTTGATATCTTACTTTCTGAAAGCATTTTTTGCAAATCGTTAGCAGCTCTTTCTACTATGCTTATTGATTTTTTTGGCATCACAACTTCTTTGACGATAACCGTTGGTTTCTTTTCTATCTGTTCCATAACTTTTACTGACATTTTCTTTTCTGTGTTTACTACGAACGGAGAAGACCACGGAGAAAAATAAACGTCCTCGACGATTATTTCTAATTTCATTGTTCCTCTGTCACCTTCGTTCAACATTCCTTTCATTTTTCTGATTGGAACAGTGCATTTCCCGTCTTTTATATGTCCGTTGAATACGTAGCTAATGTCGTCTGTTTCTAAAATAATTCTCGACGTAGAATTTTTTAGGCTAGCATTTTTTACGTCAACTTCGCAAACGAAATCTTCTTTGCGGTCTGTGTACAATATGTATTCTGCCACGTGGGTTGCTCCTATTTTTTAATTACTTTTACTTTCAAGTCAAT
>JBAZEV010000114.1:0-4882 GCA_041653695.1 Bathyarchaeia archaeon | reverse complement strand
GGGTGCTATGCGTTAATGCTTTAGATGGAACTATCGTTTGGAATTTTGCAGCCAGCGACTTCACAGGCTCTTCCCCATCCTATCCAGCTTACGCTGACGGCATAGTCTACGTCGGCGCGAATGGACCAATGTTTTTCTCGCCTGTAACGCAGTACAACTTTTACGCAGTGAGTGCGTCAACTGGCGAGAAGCTTTGGAACTACACGTTAGGATACGGCGTAGCCTCGGCGCCCACGATTGAAAATGGTACGGTTTACATAGGCGGGAATTTCGTAACTCGAAGAAGCCCCGACTCTGAAAGCCCAGGTGCCATCATAGCCCTGAAGCCAAGCATAACATCTTTGCCTTTGCTGGTGCCCTCGCCAAAACCTTCACCTGCAATCCCAGAGTTTCCCTCATGGACACAATTATTGATTATGATAGTTGCAGTGGTAGCTATAACACTTATTTACAGACGTAATTTACACAAGAACAGGAGAGATTAACATGTCACCTAAGAAGACCGTTCTTTCAATTCTGATTTTTTATGCTTTACTAAGTTTTACTTTTGTTAGTTCTGTTGAGGCTTCATCGGAGTTGTGGAGTAAAACTTATGGAGGAAACGGCATGGATGCTTGTACATCTATGGTTCAGACTCCTGATGGAGGGTTTGCATTATTTGGTTTTGCTCACTCGTTTGGGACGGGTTCTTTTTTAATAAAAACTGACGCGTATGGAAACATGGAATGGAATAAAACAATTGGTGGACCCAATCAGGGTGCTTATTCTTTTATTCAAACTTTGGATGGCGGTTTTGCTTTTATCGGTACTCACGCAGCTTCTGTTGATGGGTATATACCTGTTGGAAGAATGCCTGATGGGTATTGGTCATTTGTTTGGTTAGCTAAAACCGATGAATACGGAAACATGGAATGGAACCAAACGTATGACGAAATAACAGGCTATTATCAGGGCTATTCTTTGGTTCAGACAACAGATGGAGGATACGCATTAGTAGGAACCTTTTCCAATAATGCAGAATACGACAATTTATTGTTGATCAAAACAGATTCGCACGGTAACATGGAATGGGGCAAATCATATGGCGGCTCGAAAACGGAAAGCGATCCCAAGTTGGTTCAGACATCCGATGGCGGATTCGCGTTAGTGTGTAAAACATACTTGGATATTGAAGTGCCTGCTGATGTTTGGTTCATTAAAACCGATGAGACTGGAAATATAGAGTGGAACAAAACATATGGTGGTGCAAAAACGGATTATCCTACTGCTTTGCTTCAATTGTCGGAGGAAAGTTTTGTCATAGCTGGTTGCACTGGCTCATTTGGTTACGCGGGCGGTGATTTTTGGCTAATCAAAACAGATAAAAATGGAAACATTATATGGAATCAGACATACGGAACAGAGAATCCAGAAACGCTTTCTTCTTTGGTTCAGACCTCAGATGGCGGTTTCGCCCTAGCAGGTTACACGCAAACTGATAATGATGATCTTTTTTATAATTTTTTGTTAGTTAAGACAGATAATCTAGGAAATATTCTATGGAACCAAACATATCTTGGAGGAGCAGTTTTAGGTCTGCCTTCATTAATTCAAACTGTGGATGGTGGTTTTGCTTTGTCAGGTGGCAAAGGGTCCTTTGAGACTGGAGACTGGGATTTTTGGTTAATTAAAACAGACCCACATGCCATTCCAGAGTTTCCCTCATGGATAATTCTGCTTGTACTTATCATGGGAACACTCTTGTTTGGTGTTATACACAAAAGAAAAAATGTCTCTTGGATCAAGCTGTACTAATTAGCAGAACAACGTGTTCTTCAAGGAGAGTTAAATCTAACTGAGCTATAGTTGAGTAATGAGGGAAATGAAGAAAGCATACTTAGCTGCAATTGTTATCTTGCTCTTGATGTCACCGCTTTTTACAGTTTACGAACAAAGCAATCAAATAGCGTTAGGAAGAGATTTTCTGCCTATATCTTATGTTTCAAGTAATCTTTCATTAGAGAATTTTACCATAGTTGTGCTTCCAGACACGCAAGGTTATTCTGAAAATTATCCTTGGATTTTTGATAACCAAACTCAGTGGATTGTAAACAACGTAGATGCATTAAACATTGTTTTTGTCACCCAACTTGGTGACCTTGTGAACATCCCATATAACAGGACACAATGGGAGAATGCGAATCAGAGCATGAGCAAACTAGATGGGAAGGTGCCTTGGGCGGTTTTGCTCGGAAATCATGACCTGTACAATGGAAATCTTACAAATTATAACACATATTTTGGGTATGAGCGGTTTAGTGAAGAAGCATGGTATGGTGGAGCTTACAATGTTGGCGATAACGCCAATAGTTATCAGCTATTTTCTGGCGGTGGAGATGATTATTTGATTTTTCATCTTCAGTGCGACCCAAGTGACGATGTGCTGTATTGGGCAAGTAACATAATTGATTCGTATCCAGATAGCAAAGTGATTGTTTCAACGCATGATTACTTGATGGGTCTTTATAAAATAGGTCAAAGATCAGAAATTGGCGAACGCATATGGCACAGTTTGGTTAAGCCTCATGCGGATCAGGTTTTTCTGGTTCTTTGTGGCCACGCAGGTGCAGAAGACCTGATAACCGATGAGGTAGACGGACATGTAGTCTACCAGGTTTTGGCTGACTATCAAAACGCAATCTATATTGAGAGCGGCTGGCTCCGAATACTAGAATTCGCGCCTAGTCAAGAAAAGATTTTTGTCAAAACCTACTCACCTATTCTAAATGAGTACAAGCATGATTCACAAAGCGAATTCACCCTTGACTACAACACAGTTGTTGCTCCATCTGCTATACCTGAGAGTGCTGCCAGAGAAAATACTATCTACATTAGAGCTGATGGCTCAGTTGAACCTTCAACTGCTCCCATACGCCGTAACGGAGATGCCTATGTTTTTGAAGATGACATTAACGGTTCGTTGGTTGTTGAACGCAACAATGTTGTGATTGATGGCTCAGGCTTTACACTTCACGGAACAGGGTCATCTGATTACTTAAGTGACTACGAACAGCTTGGTTTTGTTCAAATAGGTAATCAGACAGCACCCCTTGTTACCCAGAAAGACTCCAATAAATCATACACTGGAATTTACAGTTGCTCAGAAAAGCTAACTGTCAAGAACCTAACAATTACTGAGTTCTTGTGCGGCATCGAGCTTGAATACGCATCAGACAATTGCATAGTTGACAATGAAATAACAAATAACACTCAGGGAATCTGTATTCACAACTCATCAAATAACACTATTTCCAGAAATACTGTAAGTAATAACAGACAAGGAATTACCCTTACTACCTCGCATGATAGCATTCAAGACAACAATTTATTTAACAATTCTGAATATGGTATCAAACTATCTTGGTCTTTCAACAACATCTCAGGTAACAATATTGCCAATAACACTAATGGCGTTTGTGTTACGTTATCTTCCCACAACACTTTTTCTGCCAACATTTTCCTAAATAACACTAAGCAAGTTAATTTTAACCCGATAATTGATGAGTACCACGATGACATAGACTCAGTCACCACCCAACCAGCTTTAGTTAACAATTGGGATGATGGCTCAAAAGGCAACTGCTGGAGCGACTATAACGGCACAGACGCAAATAACGATGGCATAGGAGATACACCCTATATGATGGATGCTAACAACAAAGATAACTACCCACTAATGACACCAATCACCAATTCTATAGTATCATCAGACCCAACTCCTTCACCAAGAGTCGAGTTTCCAGCATGGAGTATTCTGGTTTTTGTCGTTGCTGTTTCAGCGTTTTTGGTCGCTCTAAAAGCGAAGAAAGCAGGCGCTAGGAACCACGGAATTATTCGATGTGTGTGACTGAGTAACTTGCATCTACCCGTGAGCTGCATCACCGTTTTTCAACCACGGCAACATACACTCACAACTACAATCAGTTTCCCCAACATACCATCAATGTTGCTAGTGAAAAACAGCCCCCCACAATTCACTACCAAACAGCAAACCAAAAACAACCAAAAAACAAAACACAACCCAAAAAACAAACAGACAAAAAACCACGTACAAACAAATCCACGAACAAGAAGCCCTGAAAAAACAGCCCATTAACAAAAAAATACTGCGAACAGCCTTTTTGGTTACCCTTTCACCACATTTTTAGCCTGCTCACCTAAATTAGGTGAAACCCCTCTGAGAGCGCCCCAAATCATCAACAAATGACCTGTAAGCGTTAGAACCCACATTAACAAATTTATGGGACTTGTAGACAGTGCCCCAAAAATACTCCATGGAAGATAATTGTTTAGTACAAAAAGGGGATTTATCGAATAAACCACCAGCAACAAAGGCACACTCAAAAGAGTTACTCGAAGCACATGGGGTTTTTTTGTTGTTAAACCTAGAAACATCAAAGAAACACCCACCACTACAAGAAACGAACCAATCCAAGGCACATCAAACAGACGCATCTCGGGAAAAGTTAGTCTCATATCACCGGTTGCAGGCAACATCAAACCCAAACTAGCTACTGCAATAGAGAAGGCCCCTATTAGGGGCTGTTTGCTTTTTCCGAACATTGCGAGCAGACCAATTAACCCACCTAAGGCGGAAATGAATAATCTGGTTGTGTATATGTGAGTGCTGAAATCTAGCGATGGATAATAAACGTAAGGTAACCCATATGGATGAACGGGTACATACACGAAATAGCTATGCACTGTTACGTAAGCTAAGCCCGGAATAAAAGCGGCTAACAAACCGACGATTAATGTTATGGATGAACCAGAAAAAAGAAGGAAGTTTTTTAGATTTGTTAGTTTCATTGCTTCATCTCTTTGATTATGGTGTTACTGCTTG
>JBAZEV010000113.1:0-4892 GCA_041653695.1 Bathyarchaeia archaeon | reverse complement strand
TACAGTTTAACGGACGCTTCAGCCAACAGCACAATCGGCTACGGCTACGTTTACTTAGCCGTGATGAACGCGGCATCAAGTTCAAAGTGCCTACTCATGAACGAGGGCGTATTCACGTTGGACACTTGGAGTTGGAGCGATGGACTAATTTGGGTAGACACAAGCGCAGGCGCACTAACACAAACTTTTCCTTCAAACACAGGCGATCAACTTGTCAGTGTGGGTGTGATGTTGAATGCGACAACAATTCAATTTACTAATCCAAACGGGTTCTACATGGAGCACAGTTAAGAGGTATAACTGATTAAGAATTTCTAAACTTAACAGAAGAATCTAATGAGTATATTTAATGGTGACGTAAGCCAAGAAAATAACAAAGTTCTAAGGCAACCTCAAACCTTTTAAACAAGCGACACTACTACACTAAGTAAGGTAAAGGTTATGAGTTTAAAAGAACGCTACAAAACATGTCCACATTGCAACTATGAATGGATAGCAAGAACAGTCAACCCGCCAAAATGCCCACGATGTCAAAAACCAATGACTAATACAGGCGAAAACAAACAATGAAGTTATTTCTATCAATAGTGCTTATACTTGTAATTGTCACTGGCACTTGGCTCTTTTATGGTTTAAACAATTATCAAACTGAGCAAGATGTTCCAATTTGGTTTGCGCCAGTTTTCCTAATTCTTTTAAGCTCTATTATTGTTTGCGTCGCTTGGGATAGTTATTCAACAGAAGAATCTACTGATATATTAAAGGTGAAGAATGAATGAAGTACAAAATAAAATCTGGAAGTATCGAGCAAATGGGGTTGTTTGTTAAAGTCCAGTTTTTGCTTTCTATGGTTTATAGGAGACATGAAAGGGGCGTCACTGTTGAGGATTTAAGGAAGGATTGGCTTGACGTTTATTTTGACATTAAAGGTTTTGATACCGCACTCGGTTGGCTGGTAACTTTGGGTTTAGTTGAGAAAAGGTGAATTAAATGTTGACTTATAGAACCGTTTGGGAAATAGACGTTGTTATAGAAGATTATTCCATAAGTCTTAAAAGCGTTCAGAGTCAACATTTTCAGGGGAATGTGTAAAATTTGTCTAAAGCGGTAATTAATAATCAGTTTTTTAGCAAATTAAACACGGTTAAGTACGCTTCTTTTCAAGCTGCATCAAAAGCTAAAGGATTACGCGGCTTTGCTCTGCAAAGATTCCGAAACAGGTTTTTATGGGAACACTACTATAAACGGCTAGGTAAACCTAAAGTTAGGAATGGCCTTTTTGAAGCACAAAAATCCACAAAAGAAGCAATCATAAACAGGTTTAAAACGTTAGGCGTTCAACCTGAACAGTTAACTTTAAGCAAAACTGATTATGAAAGTTACATGCAACAGGCTGATTATAGCTCTTATCATACAGGCGTTTTAGCGGAAAAATCGCTTGAGCATTTTGTTGCGGCAAAACTTTTAGGCTTAAACAAAAAAGACGTTTACATCGACATAGCCAGCGCCCAATCGCCTGTTCCTTCAATTTACAGTAAACTTTATGGTTGCAAAGTGTATCGTCAAGACCTGATTTATCCAGCGGGTTTGCATGGGAACGTTATTGGCGGTGACGCTTGCAGCTTGCCCTTGCCTGATGGGTTTGCTTCTAAGATGGCTTTGCATTGTAGTTTTGAGCATTTTGAGGGTAACGCTGACTCCAGATTTATTCGTGAAGCTGAAAGGGTTTTGGCGAAGGATGGGCTTCTTTGTATTTTGCCACTGTATTTGTCTGAACGGTTTGGGGTTGTAACAAATCCTGTTAATGTGCCTAAAGGGATGCGGTTTGATGATGGTGCTTTGCTTTATTGTGATAGGCGTTATCCTGCGAGGCATGGTAGGTTTTATAGTCCTGAACAGTTTGTTAAGCGAGTTCTTAGCGTGAGTGGTTTGAAGCCTCATTTGTATGTGGTTACGAATGAGAAAGAAATAGACGCAAGCTGTTATTTGCAGTTTGCAGTCTTGTTCAAAAAATAGTTGAATATATCAAATTTATAATAACTATAACACTTTCATGCTATTATCGCGTTTTTAATTCTAAGTTCGTTTACAGTTTTAATTATTAAACAACGGTATTTAAATACCTTTAGCCATGATAGTAGTAACAGCAAGTGAAATCAAATGCCTAAAACGTTAACTAAATCAACCAAAACAGGGGTAAATTTGAATAAGAGCTTCCATGAATTTAAAGACGGAAAAAATGTTTCAACGCTTGCTATTATCGCAGTTTTAATTCTAAGTTTGTTTACAGTTTTAAAGATGCCAAACGTGAAAGCAACGGTGACTTTGCCTTTCTCTGACGGTTTTGAAACTGGTGACTGGTCTGCTTTTGACGGTAACATTACTTCGACGGACCAAACTTTAGAGGTTTCAACAGAACAAGAATATGCTGGGACTTACAGTTTAAAAAGTGTGACTTCTGGAAGCGGTTATGCCGCAAATGTTTACGGAAACTTTACTAACTCAGACGGGATATACGCTTCAGAAAACTTGTTTATCAGTTCTACCACAGGCACAAGCTATGTAATGTTTCTAAGACTTGAATCTATAGGTTTAACTGATATGGCTGCTGTTGGCATAACTGGTTCAACAGGAACTATATCATTGAGATATCGCAATGCTTCTACAACTCAAACTATTACTTCAACATCAACACTAACTACTGGTACATGGGTAAATATTCAACTCCACGTGGTTAGAAGCGACACTGTTGGAACCGTTCAAGTATTTGTTGACGGAGAAAACGTTACAGATTTAGCCGTTTCAGGTTTAAGTAACAATTACGCACTTAACAGAGCGTCTTTTGGTCAGTACGCTAATTGGCGCGGAGCAACAACAAGTTATGTGGATGATTGCCAAATTTCAACAACATTTATCGAAGAATCTGCACCGCCAGTTGGTAATGTTTTTCAAATTGTGCCAAGAACAGCTAATGATGGTTTAAGTACTTTTGCAAATGTTACAGTCTGGGCCACTCCTTACTATGGCTATTATGGCAGTTCATTCTTTGACACTGCTTTAACTGAACTTTCGACAACTTCAAACGGCGCAATAACTCATGTTTGCTTAAGAATACATAGTCAGATGGTTAACGATGTTTGGGAAATTAATGAAACAGCCATAGATTCTTATCATGAGCAAAGCCAAAATTGGGGAAACATTACGGCTGGAGCAGCTAAAATCTTGGCACATGGATTTGAACTTGATGTTTGGTTTGTTGGATACAACAGAACAGCCGTATCAAATTATACTCTAATGCTTGAAAACTACAAGAATTTTATGGGAAGCACGATAGCCCCTTATGTTGAATCTTTAGGTGCAGACTTGTTTTGTATGGGTGCTGAATCAGCCGAATACAATCTTCCAGCAACTACTTACGGTAGAGGATTAGGCATCATCGGTGATACTTACACAACTGAAATGCTTGCTGTTCAAACTGCTGTACGAGCAAATTATACAGGGCATTTAGGTTGGGAATTTAATTTTCCTTATGTTTTGGAAAAAACTGCTGGAACAACAACGTCTTATAATTTGATGGTAAACACGACATGGGCGCAAGGCTTCGACTATGTTGTTATTGCAGCATGGCAAAGACTTGTACCCGACAACACAGAATACTATACGGCAGACGAATGTTATGAAGGCATTTATAGCGCACCCGATACTGACCCTGCAAATTGGGATTATGTACAATGCTACAAAAATATTAGCATGGCTTGGGGTGTTACTAAAACTGATGGTTTTATGCCAATGGTTTTAAACATAGGGTTCGGCTCATGTTTAGAAGCGGCGGCTGATCCGTGGTCAACACCAAGACAAGTCGTAAACTTGGAAGCGCAGTCATACGCATTCGAAGGCTCACTTAGGGCTTATCGTGAATGGACTAATGAAACTTGGATTCTTGGACTGCACCTTGAACAATGGGATTCTACATCATCAGGAACGCCTAATCATGAGTTCCGTAATAAACCTGCAAGATTCACAATCATGGAAGGTTTAGGCTATAAAGACCCATTAATTAGACCAACAGGAACTAATTTGCAAAACTGTACTTCTGAAACTACTGGTTACGATTCAACATGGGTTAGCGATACTGGTGGAGTAACAATCGGATACCCTTATGGCACATATCATTATGTAGGATTTAGTCAATTTGCAGTTAATATTCCACTGGGCTCTACAGTAAATAATGCAAACATCTCTGTTTATGTCAACTCCGCTGAAGGCGCATTTAACATGTCTATTGGTTACTTAGATGTTGACAATTTTTCCGAAGTACGAACAACTAATCCTATGTCGGCTTCTGTTTCTGCAACAACAATTAGTGTGGATACTTCAAGCGCTATTAATGGTACATGGTTTAGTTTTGATGCTTCTATACTTCTGCAAGACTTCATAGACAATGTTAACTATACTCAAGGAGACAGCATTGTTCTAAAGTTTATGAAGGGAGATGCTTCTGCCAATGAAAGATTTACATGGTACGCTCAACATCTCAGTTTGCAGGGTGAGTATAAGACTAAGCTTGCGGTTGTGTACACTGAGAACTCTTACGTTACCGAAATATCAACTGTTAGTCCTGAAGTTACCGCTTACAATAGCTCGGTGCCTTGGCAGGTAACTGTGGGCGGCAACGAAACCGAAGTGGCGCTACAAATTAATGTTTACAATTATCTCACTGGCGTTGCAATCGGCGAGAACCAAACAAGCGCAACTGGAACCTTCACTATCCCAACAACGGGACTGTACACGTTCGCTGTTTCAGCAACTGGCAGTCACGGTTCATCTGATTACGAAACAGTGTTCTTCGCTGTTTACGTCGCGGAATCCACGGGCGAAATACTGTCAATCAA
>JBAZEV010000112.1:0-4918 GCA_041653695.1 Bathyarchaeia archaeon | reverse complement strand
TCAACACTCCAATTTAAACTGTAATCGACAGCTTGCACTTTAAGTGGCAAACAAGATAGAAAAGACGCAAACAAAACAAAAGTTAGGAACAAACAAAACTTTTTTTGCCCATTCACTGAGAAGCCTCCAAGTAATCAACTTTTACGCCAGTTGAACTATTAGAAACAAGCAGCATGTAATTTTTGCTAACTACAATCTTGCTACTCCACAGTTCAATGCCTTTTTCAGTCAACAAGTAAACGTTAACCCTGTCAGCCTCATGGAAACTTAAGTCCAAAGAAAAAGAATAATCAACACCGTCGATTCCAACTAATTCAAAGCTTCCATTCTCACGATAAAATTCAACCCGAACCTTCTCAGTAAAACCGTTCACATCCACAGGAACAGAAAACTCTTCCTCTTCAGAATTAGAAAACATGAAACCGTAAGTTAAACAGCCCAAACAGAAAGCAAACACTAACGCACTAGTAATAAGCAAAAACTTTCTTAACCGCCTCATATTACGCCTCCCGCGTACTCTTGACTCTCAACCTTCTGAGCACTAAGCCCCCACCAGACAAGAAACATCACGTCAACTATTACAATACTAACGCCAAAAGCGTTAACCGCCGTCTGACTAGTAGCCAACGCTCTAGGGTCACATGTAAGAAGGGTTGGAATAAAAGCGTCAAAGACTCGATTAACAAACAAGGCACAGCACAGCCACACTATCGAACTAAGAATAATGAATGTTATCGCTATGACTCCCTCAAAAATAATTCCAGAATCATCCTTGAGCAAGGACTTTTTACTCATGGGTTATATCTCCGCGCCTTCGCTTGTACGATTGCCCAATTTACAACGAACAGCAATGAAAAAACTAGTAAATATGAAATTATTATCTGCACAACCCTAATAGCACTCGCGTACACGCCAGTAAAAACGTAGCCGTCACTAACAACCGCGTAAAACTGATCCCACGTATAACTTAAAGGAAAATACACGAACGGCAAAAAAAGTATGCTGATGACGGCTACGCCAATAACCCAGCCGACACCGCGATTATCGTTTCTTAGCTTTTTTAGCACGCTTCGTTTTACCCCCTAAACCCAGAACGTCAACGCCTGACAGTATAGGGTAAACCTTCTTTCTGCTGCCAACCCTTACGCCACGCAAAGCTGAACCTAAACTAGCGCCGCCGCCCTCAAACTTGAAGCCTGTATTAGGAAAGCCAAGAGTGCCTTTTTGTTTAGATGGGGTTGGAACCCAAAAATCTTGAACTATATCTTGTGGTTGTCCTTGATCGGGAATCTGCGGCTGCCCTTGGTCTGGAATCAACGGTTGCTCCTGAACAGGAACAGTTATTTCGCTTGGAACCTCAATAGGCGTCACATCAGGCTTACTGTCAGGAGTTACAAAAGGCGTAACACCTGGAACAAAAATGGGAACATTTATAGGCTTATCCAAGTTTGATGCGGGTTCAGGCTTAACATCAAACCCAGCGACGCCACCCGTTAAAGAAGGCATAAAACTAGGAGTGCCAGAAGCAGAAACACCCGTCTTATCTAAACGTGAAACCTGCCCTGGCATAGTCAAAAACTGGGGGTCAACCTCTTCAGCTTGACCGCCTCTCCCGCCATAATAGCTTTTACCTGCATAACCAGTAAATGGATTAACAGTCTTACCTTTAGAGGCAACAACGGTTTTACCAGTGCCAACAGCGTTACCAGCATAAACGTTTCTGCCAACATACATGTCACTCAAAAGTTCATCACCGACAGTAACGCCAGACTTAGTAGATGTTTGCCCACCTTTTTGAATCATAACAGTTTTGCCTTTTCCAGGTTGAGCAAGAATATTAGCTTTTAATGCGTTTTCAGCGTCAATAGTTTGCCAAGGATTCTGAGAATAGCTTTTCTGAGCCTTAACGTTCTTTTCAGCTTTAATTATGGCTAAATCAGTCGTTATGTCACCTTGTGGAATATCAACACCTTTTAGTTTGCCAGATTTAATGTTTGCCTGTATCTCTTCAAAATTTGAGCCTCGCTTACTGAAAGACAACTTTTGACTTGACGATTTTGATGTTTCACGCCATGAATAACTGGTTATTTGGCTTTTAAGTGACCCCGTTTGAATTTCTGAAGGCGCTAAACCGCTAGTCAACATTAAATTTGGATTCTTTTTAAAACTAAATTCCTTGTCAAGCTCAAACCGTGTAATACCAGAAGTAATTTCAGCGTTAGCTACAGATTTAGCTTGAACTGCCTTAGTAGCTTTCGCTTCATACAATGTAGTTTGTGGAAGCTCAGACCAAATATTGCTAGTTAAATCTGATTTCATGTTTGCCTTATTAAAACTGCTTTTTCCGCTTGAAAGAGAATACACTATTTCGCCTGTTTTTGAGTTAACAGGATAAAACTCGGTTGGCGACTTACTTTTACCATAATAAACATCGCCAGTACCAGCGTTGGCTATTTCTAAAGTTTTAGACTTCAAGTAAGTAGCAGGCTTCATACCAACTTCTACACCGGAAACTTCTAAATTGCTTCGCGTTATTTGATTATGAGCTGTGTCTAAATCAGTAAGGTTAGTTGACCCTTTCTTAACTGGCTCAGTTCGTATAGTTTTAATTGAAGCGCCACTATCTGGAGCAAAGCCTTCAGTAATAAACTTAGCCTCAACCATGTCAGTTATCTTAAAAGCGTCTTGATAGCCAGTTTTGGGGTTAGTAACAGAATAATCACGCGCAATATCTTTGGTTCCCTTATAAGGTGTCCATTCTGTAGTCGTTGGAGTAGTAGGCAACATAGTGGTTCCAACAGCGGGTTTTTGGGGTTTAATATCCAAAATCTTGGACATCGCCTTTTCACCGACATTAAGTGAATTAACAGTGGCTTTGCCCTCATTGAAGCCATAAACTTTCTGGTTAATGTACGATTGCGCTTTTTGACCTGGAATAGACTCGCGCATTTTAGCCTGCACCCGTGGAGCAACAGCGCCAGCCGCTTCACCTGCCACGCCGAAAGCAGCCCCAAACAATGCGCCTTGCTTCGCAGCTTCAACGTCACCGCCAGACAATACATAACCTGCACCACCGCCAAGAGCCGTGTTAACGCCTACTCTGCCAGCTCCAGCCAAAACTTTACCCGATGGCAAACCAATATTCAAAGCTTTACCCGCCGAACCAATACCCTTCAAAACGCCAGCGCCAGCCAAAGTAAAAATGCCGCCTTCAGCCGCCGACTGCAACGCCTCTTCAGGAGTCAACAAGCCGCCTCCCCGAGCAGCCTTAAACGCTTGGTTAACGCCAACCCCTAAAGCTTCACCGCCAGCAACACTTAAAGAACTAGCTCCAACAACTGGCCCAGCTGGAATAGCTAAAACACTAACAGTTGCTAAACCAACATTCTTAATCGCACCCCGTTCCCCAGCCGTCAACGTGTCACCCACAGATAAACCAGACAAGGGCAAACTTTGGCGTTGACCAGTCAGAACTTTACTTATACCACTCGCAAAGTCAGCGGCAAAACCTTTAGCCTGCTGCCCCAAATCCTGCGAAGGAGCAGCCTGCGCTTGCGGAGTAACTACAGGTTTGGCTTCATAATGAGTTGTAAAAACCTTCGAGTTAGGATTATACTCTATTTTTGAAACTACCTTATCTTTTGGATAAAACTGTTTAGCAGCCTCGTTTAAAATGGCTCTGTCGCTTGTGTTAGCTGCAATAGTTGTTAAAGCCTGCAATGGCGATACTGTTTTTACTGCCTCAACATTTGATTGTTTAATGTTGCTTTGCATAGATGTGTTGGCTTGATTATAAACTGGGTTGCCTGTTGGTTGAGGCGTAACTGTAGGCGCGTAAGCTTGCTGTTGCCTAGTCATGGCATCCTTCATTTCTTGATGAACAACAAAACCGCCTCCACCGCCAGCATTAGGGTTATAGTAAGGTTGCAACTGTTGATAAGCCGCTTGGTCTTCTGCAAGGTTACTCTGCGATAACTCGTTAATCATTTGATTCATAAGTCTAGGGTCTTGACTTGCAAAAGCCTCTGGTGAACCATACTGTTGAGCAACATTTGCATAACGGCTAACTACACTCATAGACTAGTATTAAGTAGGGTTAACTTTTATGTTTTTCGTATTATTTACAAAAAACATGGTTAATTAATGTAAAACGTCAAGGACACCAATAGTAAATCTTAAATTGCCAATGCCTACAAACATATTCTTATGATAACTCAACCAGAACAGCAAATAGCAAAAATTGAGGGCATTTCAAGCAGTAGCCGAAACACAAACTATAATTTATATCTAACAGACAACCGCATGATTTTCATTAAATCCCAGCCCACATACAATCCCGTGTCTGGAGGACTTCTAGGCGGTATTGTAAGTGAAGCAATTTTTCATCTGTCTGGTCGTAAACAAAAAAAAGAAGAAAAAGAACAACAAAACATGACTTTAAACGAAAAATTAGAGCAAAATAAAGGTTGCTTTGCAATAGCTTACACAGACATACAAGAAATTAGAATGCATGCTGGTTGGACTAGTGAGTTTTCAGTAAGCCTTAAAAATTCTAAGGTTAAACTCTTTTGGACAGAAAAAAATCAAATTGACCAATTAGCTAATGAATTAGCTAAAGTTGCAATTCTTCAAGACAAAATACAAATCCTCAAGTAAGCACAACTGAAACTATTTTTTAAACAGTTTAAAATCAAAAGCTAAACACAAAAAATCAAACGTGCCAAAACATATCAAGAAACAGCCCAGCAATAAAGGAACTATACAAGCATATCCAAGGAAACGGCTAAAACTAAAAATAAAACAGCCAGCGCCAGCCACCAGAAATATTAAGTCAACAAGAACATTACGAAGCCATTTATCATCGACGTCTATTGCGTCCACGCTCTCGCTCAGTATGCACATGAACATGAATCTCTTG
>JBAZEV010000111.1:0-4931 GCA_041653695.1 Bathyarchaeia archaeon | reverse complement strand
AAAATTGTTCCGCAAACCAAAATAGATTGATAGGGACTTCAATAATGTAGCGGGTGAGTTTTTGTTCGTTGAGGGTGAAAGAAAAATTCTTGAAGGAAAATGTGAATTTGAATTTCACGGAATGCGAAACTTGATACTCACAAATAAGCGTTTAATATTCTTTGGAAAGAAGAGTATTTTCGGTAAATATGACACCTTGGATGTTGCTATTCCTTTAGAAGATGTACTTCAATTTACGTTAGATACAGGGTGGTTATCTGGAAATGAAGCAATTTTGGAACTCAAAAACGGAAGTAAGAACCGTTTATGTTTTTCAGGTAAAGCAAGTGCATTTTTTTTAGGTAGCGGTTATGACGTTATTCAATCGCAACAAAGTGAAACTCAAAAATGGTTTCTAGCAATTAACAGTGCATTAAATTCTTTGAAATAAAATTTATACAAATTTGATTGAATCAGATTTTGAAATATGTTACAGAATTGACAGTGTAAAGATATTAAGAAAGCCCAAATGACCCGTTTTATTTAGGATTAAACTTGTTAAATATAAGTTACTTAACAATTACTCGCGGTTCCTTTGAAAGTTCATCTTCTAGGTTTTTAATCCTTTGACTTAGCACTCCAAATTGGGCGACCGCATTGTCTCTTTGTATTTCGGTATCTGAAATTTTTTTACCAAGTTGGTCTTTTTGGTTTCTAAGTTTTTCAATTTCTTCATCTTTTTCGCTTAGTTTTGCCTTTTGTTTTTCTACTGTGTTATTCAGAGATTGAATCTGATTTCTTAGTTGCCCACCTTCAGAATTGCTTGCGCCAAGGTTCCTTTGAAGTTGACTAATTCGGTTATTCAGGTCTGCCTTCTCTGACTCTGAAATGACCCCCGCTATTTCAAAAGAGATTTTGGACGTATTGTCCTTTGTGTAGTTCCCAGACGCGTCTGCGACAAATACTTTGAACCCAGTTTTCGCTTCTTTAGATTTCGCTACGGACACTTCAAACTTTATTGTGCCAGAAACTCCACATTTTTCTTCTTTCAAGCCTTCTTTAATACTGTTTATTGTTGAAGTAACAAGGTCTCTCAAATCCTCGCTAATTTCTACCGTTTTTGACCCGCTCCCATTAAGTTTGACCCGCTTAGTTTTGAAACATCTTATTGTTGTTAATAATTTACATTTAAAAGCATTCATAAAACATATTTTGAACGCGGGGAGAGGCAAATAAAACTAAAAAAATTATCATGCCCTATCTTAGAAACACTTTTCATTGTAATGACTGTCTAAGTCACCTTTTCATATCTCAGGTTTATGGCAGTTCCAGCGTTATTCAGATGTTATGCATAGGTAATCGTTCTTTTTAATCGAATCCTGCTTATTATGGGTAAAGCTACCACTAGTACTTCTACGTCTGTTTGGGGCTTCAATACAGCGTACATGTCCATGTTTATCCAAGAAATTCTCATAACTATCTCGACAATAATCGTGTCATCTTTACGTTTAATCACGCACGCTTTTCCCACATACGTGAGGTCAATCAATTCATGTTGGCAAATCGGGCAAATTTCCTTTCGTTTCTCTGGTGTAACTTTCAACTTTCGATAACTGCAAACCCCGAACCATGTAGCGATATGAAACCTCTTTGTAGTCTTGTCATAACTACTGTGGTTCAGCTGATACCAAGCAATTCCAAAAGCACTCTTACGTTCACCTAAGACCTTGACAACCCAGCACACCAACATTCAGTAGACAACAGAAGCAACCAACTAAATCCAAACAATTCAGAACATAAAGGTGACTACAAGGATAGTGATGAGTAAACTTGAAACATGAATTCTTAACTAATCACCCAATTTTTTTGAAAAACAACTAAAAAACTATTTTATGTTGTTTGGAAGTTTTGGTCGTTGAACAGGTATTCTGCTTTGAATCCTGAGAGGGTTAGTGTGTCGCCTACTAGGGTGTTGAGTGCGTCTGCTTGGGGTTCGATGCTTTGCCACCCGACCAAATCAACGTTTAGTCTTACCCAGCCGTGGTATTGGCTGTCTTTTACCCCGATTACAACAAAGGCTTCGTTTTCGTCCCAACCGTTAGCCCGCAACAACGAACAAAGCAGTATGGAGAAGTCTTCACAGTCCCCAGTCCGCAACGTTAACGTTTCGCTTGGATACTGCCAGTATTCCTCGGTGCCGTAGACTTCACTGTCCAACGTGTATTCGATATTCTTTGAAACCCAGTCCCGTATCTCCACCCAGTCAGGTATCAAATCGTTTGTTGTAATATTAGCTAGCGTCGCCAAAACCATGGGGTCATCTGGCGTCACGAAGAGTCTACCCGTTTGCGAGTTAAACGATGCCCGCTCCAAATTTGCACGCAACAGGATGGTGGCGTTGTCTGCGGAGTCTTCACAGGTTGCTGTTAGGGTTGCCTGCTTGACTTCGTTGCCGTGTACCGAAACCGCGGATTCGCCACGGAAATATGCGCCAACATTCAAGGAATTCACAGTAAAATCCTCCAAAACAGTGTCATCCAACGTTAAAACCAAGTGGACATCAGAAGCGTTTGCAGTGCCCACGTTGTATACCATGTAAGCAAGATTACCGTTATACGTCCGCGATGAGCCTGCTCCAGTCCACGTTCCAGTTTCGATTAACCTTGCGTCAACCACAACAACGGGTTCAGTGTCTGTGTTGCCGCCGCCAAAAATGCCTCCGTAGAACTGTGGGTCTAAAACCTGCGGAAAACGCAAAACAACAACGACAATAAGAACGATAACCACAAGCCAAGCAAACTTTCCCACAGAACCAAACTCCCACCATAGGTTGGGTTGACTCATAATTTATAGTTGACTATCCCAACAAAAACATGGAACAGACATCAAACAGTTTTACGTGCCTTCCCAACTGATATTTCATGCCGTTTTATCGTTTCCGCGACCACAATCTTGGTTGCCACGCCGATTAGTTCCCCAATTTTGGTGTGACCACCCGTAGAAGTAACCGCGCCCCCACATCCAACCCCAGAAACGACTACCATGTTATCTGTCCCCGTGCCAGTAGCCTGCAACTGCGGGGAAAGACTGCTGCGGGCGTCCATGTCCTGAAGGGCAGCGGTTTTTGCTTCAGTGCCCGTGATTACTGCCCGCGCCATCGCACCGTCAGTTAACGGGGTATTTGTTAAAACAAAGATGTTAATCGTCCCCAACGTGTTCACGTAACGCCCATCCCGCTCCAGCCAATGTCCCTTATCCACGCCGCTACGCAGCCCGTTGCCAACGCCACCAGTTGCCAGACAACAAACGGTCAGGTCTTTGTAGGATTGCTCGCAGACCGCAAGGTTATCCATGTTTGCGCCTGTGCTCAGCAACACCAAATCGTCGCGGGTTACACCAAGCATGGGGGGGAAGTTTTCCTCGAACTCGGCGTAGTTAAGCATAGTTATCGCCGAAAGCGCATCGGGGTGATGGGAATTTGCAACATATTTGACGTTTTTGAAGCCTTCACTGGTGGATAGTACCCTGCGTTTAGATTCAAAGGCTACAAGCATGGTGTTTACGTCAAAGCCCAGATACTTGTGATACAAAACCTGTGCATCCACACCAGCCAAACTTACTTTGATGCTGCGCCGTTCCATGCCAATATCACATGGAAGAGTTGCACAAAATACACAGATAACCCTTTTTCAACAAAACAAGAACTCAGGAGCGGCGTGAACACCCAGACCACTTAACGGATGGTCAAGTCGGGTAAGCGGCATAGTATTCACGCCAACTCACACAGACGGCGAACTGGTCCTTAACGCAGGACAACGATATTGTTGTTGTGGCAAAATATAAATGTATGGATGGATTATCCAACCACATAGTTGTTCGGGACAAACCAACACAAAAACCAAACAAAACACATGTTACAGTTCATATTTGAAGACTAATAGAGGTACATTGTTGAAAACAGTATTTTTTCCAGAATTTTCTAAAAAAGAAAACTCGTCACCTAGCAGACCACATCATATTAATATCATATTTGAAGACTGATAATAGAAGTATGTTGAAAAAAGTACTTTTCAGAAAAACACCAAAAAAGACTGGTGTTACTCACGTTTTGCCCAAAGTTCCTTCTTTAACATGTCACGCACTGCGGAACGGATTGCACTGCTTCGACTCGGGTACATACCTGACCTCACGAGTTCGTCAAGCCCTGACAGATACGCTTCTGGAAGAAGAACGGTTACAAGCTTCATTTACGTCTCACCTACACAACTGGCATGTTATGTAACAAATATGTAGCGGTATCCTTAATAGAGTTTACTTACAACAAACCAAACAGCAGTCCACCATATTTTTAGTTCCCACTGCTTTTCACGTTTTTAATGATTGTTGGCGTGCATATCTCGATTTTGTGTTCGTTGCAGGTTTGCAAAACCACCCTTTTGATGTCTGCGTCTATCTGGGGCATCCGCTTGATATCATGGATGAAAACATACAACGTGTATTGGACCGCGAAATTATCAAACTTGGTGATCCAAACATACGGTTTAGGCGTATCCAAAATGCCGTTCATCTGTAACAGTTTATCTGATGCTTGTAACAACGCAGCCTCCACAAACTCTGAAGACAACTCATAACCCGCCGTAATCGCACATGCGCGGCGGACAACGGCTTCTTTTCCGTAGGTGTCTATCTCTGCTTTCAACAGTTCCTGATTAGGTATGGAAACCAGAACATTGTCTAACGTGCGCATCTTGGTGTAGATGAGTTCAATGGCTTCAACATCAGCAAATTGACCGTTAAAGTATATTCGGTGACCTACCTTGAAGGGACGGCTGGTCATGACGATTAACCCCGCGATGGTGTTGCCCAGTGTGTTGATTGCCGCAAAACCGATGATTGTTCCGCCAAGAAGGGTTAACCAACCTGTTACTTCTCCAAGAGTTATGCCAAACTGC
>JBAZEV010000110.1:0-4950 GCA_041653695.1 Bathyarchaeia archaeon | reverse complement strand
GCTTCGTAACATTTCTTTAGCTGAAGCCGCCGCCCTTCAAGGTTTTCCCTATGGGTATGTTTGGTTAGGTAATAAACGTGACGTTGGACAGATGATTGCTAACGCGATGCCTGTTCAGCTTGCTTTCGCGGTAGCTCAAACGTTGGCCTGAAATTGTGCGTAAATTTTTGTGCACGCAAATCTTTTACTGAGCAAGACAGGGCTTCTTTAGTTTAAGGTTAACACTGATGAAGACTATAACTTGTCCTTTGTGCAAAGACGAGATTTTGTTTGTTCCCGACTTTAGAGCTATGGATAAAGCAATAAGTGGACATGCTAAAAAGAATCATCCTAAAATTCAGTATGAAGTGGAAGACCATTTACACGCTTTAATGTTTAAGGTTGGGCACGACGCTGGAAAAGAGGCGAACCTGTAAGCAAAAGCGTGCGGCTTTCTTTTGGTGAACTGTTTTGACTATGAACGAGAGTTCAACTTTAGAACTGTTGCAGTCCAAGTTTACGCCTAACCAAATTAAGGTTTTAAAGGTGGCTGTTGAACTTTTCAAAAAAACTGTGCCTTCACTGAAAGATGAGCGGGGTTACAATCGAATTGACGCTTGCCTGTTCAAGTACATGTTAACTCAGGGTTTTACTGAATTTACTATTTATAATCTTGAGTGGATACGCCGAAAACTTCTTTGTTACAGTAAACAAATACAGCAGTTAGGTTTTAGTCCGGATTTTCTGCAAAGCCCTATCACAGATAAAGCAGTGTATGGCTGGAAAGTTTTAGCTGACAGCCGATTTGTCGGTGTAAAATTGGTTATTGATAAAGAGGCTCATTTTACCTTCAAATGGTACAGTCTTAAATGGCATAAGGGTTCACAGATTCAAGTTGTTCTAGAGCGAAGTGAAGGCTTAAAAATGTTGATTGAACAGGGAAGCTTTTGTAAAACTCTTCAAGATGCTCAAGACTGTAAAATTCAGGTTCTATTTTGTCCTAATGACTCCGAAAAATTTTTAGCGAAATTTGGCATAACAGGTATTACTGGACAGTGAGACTTTGGAAAATGTTATGAATTACGAGGAATATTTGCTTGTTGATAGAGTGGCTAAAAACATGCTGGCTGTCTTGATACATAACGGGTTACTCAAGCCTAAAAAGTAAGCAAAATCACCTTCTTTTTTATTGAAGGTAAAACCATGAAGAAAATAACAAAGTTTGTTCTTGAAAAAACCTTTGACGCCAAAAATGGAGGTGTTAAAATTGAAACGCCGACAACCGCCACGGTAGGTTTTAAGTGTCCTGATAGTGACGGCTTAGCGTTGGCAGACGCCCTTCGATTGGTGCAAGCAGGGGAAAAAATCGAAATAGTTTTTCCCTTTACCCTGACAGAACTCTATAACAAAAGCAATAAAGAAATTTCAGCAGGCTACGCCCGAAATTAAGTAGAAGTGAAAACAACACGTCGCACATACATAGAGCAGAAAGCACCGATGATGTTGGTTGTAATCTTTCTGATTGGGAAATACAGAAACATGAAGCTGAAATATCCAAGCGAAAGAAGGCTAAACGTTAAGCAAAAACAGCCCCTTTTTTGTTGTGGTTGTCATGAGTGAAAAGATTAGTCGTCTGTTTAGTTTGTTAGCTGAAATTCCAGTGCCAAAAAGATGTCCGTTAACTGATGTTCTCTCGTATTCTGACGAGGCTTTTGTAAAACTTGTTGTTATCATGACTGAAATTGGAAAGCTTAAATCCGAAATTGAGCAAGAACTAACAAAAAAACAGTTAATTCCAGATAAAGGGTGTCCTGTTATTTGGGTTAATGGCGTATGCTACTGTCTAAACCCAAAATGCGAAAGCGCTTGTCTTAAACAGATAGCGATAGAGCGAATTCCAAAACCCACTTGAGAACAACGATAGATCTAGCTTTTTTCTGTTGATGTAACATACCAAAAACTAAAACCGTTTGCACATGTGGACACCTAGTTGAGAATCATCTGCTTGTTTACGGTAAACCTGTTGGCGCGTGCCGATTCTGTAACTGTGAAAAAGCTGTAACAGCAAAATAATGCTTAAGCAAAACCATTGGTTTTTTCTATTAGTGGTTAACTTTGGAAACTGAAAAGAAGAAAAAACTGTTGAAAAGGATAAAAATTGTTAGTGTTACCGCTGTTATCTTGTGTGTTCTTGTGCTTTTGTCTAGCTTTACATGGGTTCCCCATGTTCTTGCAACTCCGATAACACACACTGGTAAACTAGTTAGTTACACTACTGTTGCTGAAAATGACGTTAACTCTGTTGTTGATTTAACATTTGCTGATGGGTACTCTATTGCTCTTGACGGTTCCTTAAGTGGTGACGCAATTCTTCTCGGCGGATATTGCACTGTACAGGCACGTTTAACTTGGTTTTGGAAATATCATGTTAGCGCCCTAGCATACACTGGAATAAACTCAACTGGTTCTATCTCAACTTTGTAAGCAAAACCTCACCTTTTTTCTATTGATGATAAAGTTATGACTAATCAAAATGAAGTAGATGAACTTGTCAAGTTAGTTGACGAAGCAAGGCTCTCTAACAATGTGTATTCTTCAGCGATTGAGCAACTTAGAAATTCTGCTAAAGCAATAAAGACCACTAATGACGAACGCTTGAACTTGTTTAAAGCACAAATAGACGCTGAAAACAGTCGGGTAAATGACATTTTGTTTACCCAAGAAAAAGAATGTACTTCTGTGATTAACGCTAATGAATCAACTGTGCAGGAAGTAAAGGGTAAACTGTTACGTCGCATTCATCTCTGTCAACTTAAGAACCTCTTGAAAACTGTAACGGTGGTTCTTCCCAAAGACGCTCTATATGTTATGTACAAAGGCGTTTTCTGTGTGGTTTATGACGAAATCAAGATAGGTGACAAACCCGTTAACCGCTATGAATGGCACGTCAAAGTAGATATTGCTAACGCTTACTTTTTACGTGACCTTCTTAAAGTAACATGGTCTAAACGAGACGACTTAAACTATAGCTTCGATGGCGACGCAACCTTTTTCCAACGTGACTTTTCATCTGAAGCCGACGTTAAAGCTTACGCTGAACGAAACCGCCTAAAAATATGCCGGGGCCTAGTTGACAGTATCCAAAATCTTCAAGACGAAATCAAAAACGCTGAAGACAACATAAATAACGTTTTCGATTTTCGCCTAATCACTGAACCATATTTCCGAATGCAATACGCACGCGACACAACTTTCAAAGTTATCTCAGTGGAACCTCATAAGCTTGTACTTTCACCGGCTCTTGACAGTTTCAGCCTTGACAAATCTAAGTCTTATCAAATCACCGTGGTACAGGCTGATAATATGTTAACCATCTCTGGACATCACCTTTCAGGAGAAGCCCGACAAATTAAAAGCGCCGTAAATCGCTATTTTACTTCTGAGTTTGTTGGCGTTGAAGCTGACACAGGACAACAAATTGACGACCCACACTTTTAAAGCAAACTCTCCTACTTTTTCTATTAGTGATTAATTAATGATGAAAAATACTGAATCTCAAGAAAAAGAGGCTGGCTTGCTTAAAGCAGTTCTTGATTCACCATTTATGCAGACTAAGACAACTGACGAAGCCTATTTTATAGAACTCAATGAGTATAACGAAAATGACGGTTACTGTTACAAAAGAAAAACCGACTTCAAGCTTGACGCCTTAAGCAACTTTTTTGAACAAGACGTTGCAAACATTTTTTCTGTAAGCGCTGTTTGGTATAGAGTGCATGATGAAATCTTGAAGGATTTAGTTGAATTACAATCTAAAGTTGCGAAAAGACGCGAACGAGGCTTTGAACTAATTCAAATGAATAATCCTTACCCTCTTGATAGGGTTAATGAAAAAATCTGTACAGCCCGAACCATTGAAGGCATCTTAAACGACCTCTACGAAGACCTCTCAGTAGTCTACAAGAAGCAGTTAGACGACGCTTGGAGAGATATTCCTGTTGAAGAACTAAAAAAGGTGTTGTCGCCAAAAACTGTTTACGCGGTTGTTCTTGACGCTAACGAAAAACTTGTAGGTGAACCTTACCCAGCGCTTATAACAGAAAAATTTCCCAAAGTTGTTGTAGCCGCAGAAATAAAACAGGAAACGTTTTACTCAAAAACGTCTCAAAGCGTGTTGGTTCATTTTAACCCACAAGTAAACGGCGTCTCAGGACACAGCCACACAATTGACAAAGAAGCGAAAAGCGTAATACTCGTAACACTTTAACTAAAGCAAAACCTAACCTTTTTTCTATTAACTTTGAGGCAACGCTGTATGTACGATAAAGCTGAAGTTCTTAAACTGTTTCCAACGGCGTTTCGCCCAAACCAAAAAGAAGCTTTGGAGCAGACAGTTGACTACTTCAATAGTGGTTATAAATGTGTTATTGTGGAAGCGCCGCCGGGATTTGGGAAAAGTTCATTTAACACTACAATGGGAAACGCGGCTACTAACGCCTACTATTTTACGCCTCAACTTACCCTTATAGACCAAATTTTAAGTGACCCTTTAACCCGTTCGTCAGTTCAAGTGATAAAAGGCCGCCAAAACTATTTTTGTGCTAAAGACCCGTATAGGCAGTTAACAGTTGACGTTGGTTACTGTGAAGTGCATGGTGATAAATGTGAGGAACGAAAATTTATTTGTCCTTACTATGTTGCTAAACAAAAAGCGGTTCAAGCACACATTGCTTTAATGAGTTTTAACTATGCTGTATTAGAGGGGCGACGCGAAAACAGCGCGTTCGTTAAACGTCAACTGTTAATAGACGACGAAGCCCATAATCTCGGTGAAGATTTAGTTAAACATGTTGCTTTTTCGTTGTCTATACATACGTTGCCAAAGGAAATTTATCGAATGCATGTAGACCAAATTCGGGAAATCAAGGATGTGGACTCTGCATTGACGCTTATCTCTGACATAAGAAGTGA
>JBAZEV010000109.1:0-4967 GCA_041653695.1 Bathyarchaeia archaeon | reverse complement strand
GGTGTAGGAGGAACCATTGAAGCCAGCGTAGATGAACCTCTACTTATAGGATACGCTTCTCCAATTGCAGGAACTGCTAACAGGTACTTTAAAGGTAGTCTGGACGAAGTTCGGATTTATCCGACTGCTTTGAGCGATGCGCAGATATTCCAAAACTTTGTTGACCAGAGGGATGGAGTAAGCGATAAGGTTACCATTGTGCCTCAGGAGACTTCAGAAGATCAGGCTTGGCGTTGCAGCGTTACTCCCAATGATGGCTGGCAAGATGGAGCTTCTGCATTATCCAACCAGTTGACTATAGTAAGCGGAAACACTAGACCACGCATTGATTGGTACTCTCCAGTGCAGCCAGAATTAAACGTAATTGTCGGCGACAGCATCGATTTCAAGCAGATATCTTCTGATCCTAACGGTAGCCCATTGACTTATTCGTGGACTCTGGATTCAGTGCAAATGGCTACAACACAAGACTGGACTTTTGTTGCAGAAACTGCTTTGACACATGCTGTAAGAGTAACAACGTCTGATGGAACTTCAACCGATTACCAAGAATGGATTGTAAACGTTAATGAACCAACAAGCCAATTCAACCTGCAAATAGAAGTGAACGGCCAAGGCACAACCGACCCAGCCGTCGGCACATATCAATACGATTCTGGAACGCCAGTACAGGTTACTGCAAATGCAGGTGCAAACTACCAGTTTGATCATTGGCTTCTTAACGGAACCAATTATGGCACAACCAACCCATGCTCAATCACTATGAACGCTAACTACATTCTAACAGCAGTTTTCACCGCAACGCCACCGCCACCATCTGTACAAGACTGCTTGGTTGTTCGAGGAACAGACAACAACCTGTATTACCGCACCTACGACGGCACCACATGGAACGGTTGGCAAGTGATTCCAGGACAAACCTACTACGAGCCCGCAGCTGCAATCTATGACGGCAAACTTCACGTAGCCATAATCGGCCCAATGTACAATGCCATTTACTGGGGAAGCGTAGACCTCACAACAGGCGAATTCTCAGGTTGGGAATGGATACAAGGCGCATCTGACTCAACTCCCGCGTTAGCGGCTTTAGATGAAGGATTATGTCTAGTCGTACGAGGCACCGACAGCAACCTGTACTACCGCACTTATGACGGCACTATATGGAGCAGCAGTTGGCAAATAATTCCGGGACAAACTAACTATGAGCCTGCAGCAGCATTTTTCGATGGTAAATTACAGGTAGCTATCATTGGACCAATGTACAATGCTATTTACTGGGGAAGCGTAGACTTGACAAATAACCAATTCTCGGGCTGGACATGGATACAAGGAGGATCAGACTCAACACCATCACTATCAGCATCAGATAATGAACTGTGTTTAGTCGTGAGAGGCACTGATAACCTGCTGTACTACCGCTCTTTCGATGGATCCACTTGGACTCCAGGTTGGAGCCTGATTCCAGGCGAAACCTTGTATGAGCCTGCAGCAGTCGGCGTCGGCAATAGACTTGATGTAGCTATCGTTGGTATGCAGTACAACGCGATTTATTATGGCAGCGTGAATCTTTCAAGCGGCGAATTTTCAGGTTGGACATGGATACCTGGGGCATCAGATTCGACACCAGCACTAGCTTAACCAAAAATAAGGCTAAAACGCCTTTTTCTCCTTTTTTAATTTTCTATCATGTATATTCGCCCAACTAAACAAATTGTTTACCCTAGAAATAGTTCATTTTTTGACATTTTACCGCTAATAGGGGAATCATTTGAACGAACTATCTTAGTGTGATTTTATTGTTAATCTTAGGCAGTCTAAACAAGGTACAGACAATAACCTATACTATCGTACCTACAACGGTTCTATACTGTCGCTGGCATAAACAGTAAAGATGTCGGGAAAATACATCAAGCTACAATACTTCCACAGCTTTGCGCCAAAACATCAATGTTTTTGTAACCGATAATTGGAACACTAAATTTTCTCAATAAAGCCAGCGTCTTATGTTTTTGAAAGAACCCGCTCTCTAAAGTTAATCCGCACCTAATTAGCAGTCTAATAAATAGGTCGATTACAGGATACTCTATCTGATTTGTTTTGACTCCGATGATTTCGAAGTCGGCCTTTTTAAGTAAATCTTCAAACACTTCCGCCGATTTATATTCTTTAATGTGTGTAGGGTCAAGCAGGAACCTGCCTTTTTTGAAGTAGATGTAAGCGGCATACTTTTTCTTGACGACTGAAGATATGAATAATACCCCGTTTGGTTGTAGAAGTCGCTTTATCTCTTGTAAAAGTTTCTTGTCGCTATCCAGGTGTTCGATAAGTTGAGAGCATATGACAAAATCAAATGAACCGCTGGGTAAGTGGACGTTTACCGCATCCGATTTAATTGCTTGAACAAAGCTTAGGCATTCTTTTAAGCGTTTTATGCGGTCTTCAGATAGGTCTACAGCCGTGATTTTGCTTTCATTTTTGAAGAACCTATTTTTGTGCAGGACGTAGATTAATCGACCGTCACCACATCCTAAATCCAAAATTGCCGGTTTGGCTACTGTTTGATTAGTTAGGTGTAAGCCTTTTTTTAAAAGGTCAGGTGAGGAGTCATCGTAGAAATGCAGGTTATTGAGTGAATATTCTTTGAAATTGCTTGTTGGCTTAGAGCTCTTGATTTTTGAGTTTTTGTACTTAGAAAACAGCAGGAAAAAGATGCACACGAAAAAGGCGGCTGCAGAAACAATCAAGCCGTACATAAACCAACTTTGTGGTTTGTATTCTATAATAATTGTTGATACGCCAGTTTGATTAACGTTAAAACCGTTTAATGAGAACACTGAAATGGTCTGAACAATTTCACCGTTTATGTTGGCTTCCCAGTTTTGGTCATAGGCCTCACTTATCAATAATGTAAAGGGTTTTGAAGCGTTAACTTGGGCTACAATTTTTGTTGGGCTCGCTCTATTGTACTCTAAAACCTGGATGGCTTCATTATCGACCGATGAATCCAGCATTAACTGCATTTTAGGATTTATTTTTTCTATCGAGAAATGAACCTCAAAGTCGTCTAACCATAGCGCATTCGGCAACGGTGTTGTAGATGCATGGCCACTCCAAATTTGAAGCTGAATGAAACAGGTATTTTCTTGAATACTATAACTACCGGATTGAAAAATAATCCAGTTTGAGGATTTATCGATAGGCAACGAGAACTGTTTAACTGAAACTAACTCCATGCTGCTGTTGAATTCGCAGATTTTAACGTGCGGTTCATAAACGTCTTGTCCTTTTGATTTAAAAGTGAAATTGTATTTTGCTTCTTTGTTTGCTTGGATTAAGGGTGAATTTAGAACTTTCCAGCCCCATGTTGAATTGGATATTTCAAACTTTAGGGTTTCATTGTCCAAAGAAAGCGTGCAGGGAGAACTGAACTGCTGGTCCAAGGTCATTTTTTGCCAAGCAACCAACTGTTCAGGTGAGTCAAAAGTCCACGTATAACTTGATGTGTTATGTTGAACGATTGCAATGGTGTATTCATCGTTAACTTGAAGAGGCAATGTTTGGATGGGACCTGATTGCATATTGAACAGGTATATGTCTAGAGCGTCAATTGTGGTAGCTAATGTTAGACAGGTTTGATTTGAAAGGAAAGCTTTCATGTTCTCCGTTGAGATTACCTGTCGACCTACGGATGCTAGATAAGTGTGGTTAAGGTCGTTTCTTTGAATAATGTATTTGATGTTTTGTATACTTAGGAACGATTCGAATTCGCCTGTTTTGTTGTTTATTACAATATCTTTAAGATGATTAATTAAAGACATCATGTTTGGGTTTGTTTTGTAGGAATAAACGTAGGCTGTGCTGACTACTGGTTTTTCAATTAGCTTTTCAATAAGTGAATCAGTGCCATAGTATCCCCAGACATATGGCATTTGATAATAATCGTTAGGCGGCGTTAAAAGCACTCGGAAATCGCCAGTTTGATTATTAAGCCAATCGTTTGCATCATGCCAGTATTGAGGCACTTGTACGTAGGATGAATAGGGTATTTGTTGTGTTCTAGTTTCTAACGGGTTTGAAATCAACGGCAATATTGGGCTAACTAGAACTAATACCAAGCAGACAGAAAGCAAACGGTCGCTGAAAAAGGGGTTTCTGTGAAATCTGGAAGAGACGAGGGTGACTGTTTTGCTTGCAGCGTAACCTATCAGCAATGCTAGAAAAGGCAGGGCTACTAACGTGAATTTTGAAACCGGTTCCCTGAACATGCTCATGTATGGAATGGAGGTATACAAGAAGAGATTAACCGAACTAAGCGGTTCATGCAGCCCTTTAGCTAAAAAAATTAATAACAAAATAACAAGCAGCAAGTAAAGGCTTGTTTTTCTGCGTTGCTTGAAAAGTAATGCTGAGCAGGCAAAAAAGAAAGGAACAATCATAAGCACAGTCAAAACCATGTTTTCAGAATATGTTTGGTAGTACGGGGTATATTCTGCGCGCCATCCCCAGCCTGCGTTTAATGAAAGAAGGTTTAGGAGTGAAGCTCTTTGATGGCTCCAACTCCATGAGTTTACATTAACATCCGCCTGCAACTGTGAGGAAGCAGAAGGCAAGTAATAGTTAACGTTGGGAATAATCCACCAGACACTCAGCAGTGAGGTTAAAACCAGCAGTGTGGCGGTTACTTTAATCAACTGCTTGGCAAACATTTTACGGTTGAAAACGGCGTGATAAACATAGACGACGCTAAGGCCAACAATTAATAAAACAACGTTGGCTAAATTAATGCTTGCAAAAGAGGCCACTACGCTAAAGAAAATAGCGAAAACTAAGCTGTTTCTGGCGGTGTTAGTTTTTTGTGTTAAAGTTTTTGTTAGAAGCGCCATTAACAGTGGCAGCCAAGCGTAAGTCCACATCATGCCAATGTTTAGGATTATTGAAAACAAGAAAAAGTTGAAAACGTAAAATAC
>JBAZEV010000108.1:0-5119 GCA_041653695.1 Bathyarchaeia archaeon | reverse complement strand
CAAACAAAGTAGGAAGCGTTATTTTACCTTGGGGTGTTGGCACTTTGGGGGTTTCTGCCTCTTTTGATGATGGTGTTGGTTCTGGTGGCTCTCATTTTGTTGCCACGGAGCTTAGGCAGGTTACTGTTGACGGTATTTCGTATCAGGTGAAGGTTTCAGTATGGAAGTATGGGAATTAGTTGGTGATTGGCGTTGATGAGAACTGTTGAAGTCCTGTTTGTTATCATTATCTTGCTAACCTCGTTTGTTATCACGTCACAGTTTACTGTTTTGCCCTCGCCACGTGACGCGTTTGGAACCAATCTAAATGGTTTATCACAATCAACTTTGGATACTTTGGATGCACAAGGACTGTTAAGCAACACAGTGTTTAGCAGTTCTCAGGATGATTGGGCTGGTCTGCAAAAAGCGTTGTCTGCTTCGCTTCCGCCAAACGTGGTCTATAATCTTACAGTTTACGATATTGTAGACTCTGGAGGAGTTGTAACATATGAGGTAGCAAAGTCGATATCTGACGCAAGTTTAGGAACCAACTCTGATTCTGCATCATTGCTGGTAGCATCGCCAGATGTTACATACACCAAAGATATTGAAAAAATCGGAAACAACACAGGACAAGAAATCACTCTGTACATACTAAACTGTGAAGACGCAAATGGATGGTGGATTACAGGTTATACCGGACAAAGTCTCGCTGCAGAATGTTACAGCCTTCTTTCTCCATATTTCGCAACTACCATTCTTGTGAATAGCACATATGAATTGGGGCTCATCTTAAACGGTATCAGACTTACAACTGAAGTTGGAGAGAAAGTAGAAAACGCTGTTGTAATAAACACATTTGGAGAAACTGTTCCCATTCCAAGCGATTACTGCGAAGACGGTTTAAAGGAAACCGAAGGTTTTGACACAAACCACGATGGTGGAACATACGCAAAATATTTTCACACTCTTGGCAGTTTAGTACGACAATATAATTGGACTTGGGTCAGCATTGTAGGTTACCCATTCTATTATGTGACAAACACACTCAACACTCATATTGCTTCTTCTCAAAATGGTTACGGAATTTACGGTATGGATGATGTTAAAACAGCTGGTATTAACGCCTTTCTCCAAGGCTTAGACGGCAGAACCTATACTTATGACACAACATCCACTGCAACAGATGTTGATGTAGTTCAATTCACTTCTCAGGCGATTGACCTAAGCAACTACTACGGCATTTTTCCCTCACCATCTCAGACAGCAAGTCGTGCATTACCACAATCTATAGAAACTGAATATCATCTATTCCGTAGTGCTTCTGTGTTCGAACTCAAAAATGGTTACGTTGCAGGTGCAACATTTAGGCATAATGATGGTAATGGAACTCTTACTGCAATAGGGCTTACGAGGATTCCAGATGTACGCGTTGCTGCTTTGGCTCTTCTTATGTATTATCAGCCAAATGTTTATAGAAGTAATTTTGGGGACCGTGAAACATCACGGCTTGTTACGTTGCAGCTTGGTCAGCAAGGAGGCGCCTAGAATCATGCGGAACCTAAGACGTTCAAAGCGGGGACAATTTTCTGTAATTGCAGCGTTGCTCGTATCTGTGATTCTAATAATGGCTGTTATAAGCATGTACTCTATGGTGCGTTATACTCCGTTAAACGATTCTCCTCAAGTGTTAACTGGTGTTGGAGAAATGAATAATGACCTTAAACGAATTTTAGACTTCACTGTTGGCTACTACGGTTCAGTCGTGCAGATAACAGGGAATTATGAATATGCACAAAATATGACAACTAACTATCTTTCAAGCGGATTAGTTAATATAGCTAGGTCACATCCAGAATGGAACCCATCATTTGAACTAGATTTTGAAGATATCTCCACCCGCTGGTTTATGCCATATAGCTACAGTATGGGAAGCATTAACGTAACTTACTCTTTGGGTGCTTTTGGAATCGAAGGCATAACCTATTACACATCTTCTGCCTTGAGCGTAAAAATGTTGAACTCTCCTAATCCTAATTATGCTCTAATCAATGTTACTCGTGACAATTCTGAACCCGAACTAGGATTAAGCAAAGACAACTTCTGGTTCTATAACTATAACTATGACGACTCAACATGGGAACTAGTAAACCCAGATACCGTATCAATCACTAACGAACTATACAACATAACAATTCCCGACGGGATAAACCAAGACGCATACTCAGTACAAATTGAAGACAACAGAGGCATCATTGTGCCCGCTTTCTATTCTGCGGGGTCCGTTACCTCAGAAATTCCTCATTACACTTACACCTTTAACTGGAACTCAACTGGAATGATTGACATCTACAATTCATTGGTCACAGACACTTTTGCCATTGAGCTTCTTCAAAATGGAACTCTAAACTGGCTTGGCCAACCTCTTGAGTTATCCTTTACTGAGCAACCTATTCCACCTGTTTGCATCAAAGCTTTTCATGTTAACGCAACAATAGATGACAATAATCAAGAGGTTCCCTTCCAAGTAGAAGACTGGGCGTCAGATTACATGGTTCCCCTTGGACTTGCTAGCAACGAAAGCATATTCAGCAATACTAACATGTTGATTTTTTTAGTTAACAACCATATTAGTGAAGTTACTGTGTGGTGGGACGGAAATGACGCAGCAACTCAGACACCTTATGCTCAACAAAACAATTTCAATGGTGATGTTCATGACACCTATCATCTTTCATTATCCAATGGAAAAATAAACATAAACGTCAACATAGATGACTCAAGACTTGCGGTAACATCAACTGCTGGATACGCTAGCAGTAAAGCAGAGTTTTTGCGAATTAATGGGGATCGCCCTGTTTTTCATGCTGGTACCTCTTGTGTTATTTATAACGGTAGTGTAAGGGCTATACTGCAGCAGGAACCAGAATATTCAGGTGGAGGAGCCACTGACCTATATTCGCAACTAATTTTTACATTACCTGTAAACACAACTTATTACACATATACTGCACGAACAATTTTTGTTGACACTACACAGTATAGAACTGTAAACGATTTGAGTGTCATTCAGCTCTCAGATTTATCTGGATCATCCCTGACTGAAGACGGAACTAGTGGGGGATACCCTGAAACTTCCGATTCTAACGGTTTGTTTTATGATGGTTCTCCAAGTGGTTGGGCTCATCATTGGAGCCAAATCAGCTCAGGAGTTTTTGGAGCTGGTGTTATGTTTAATGATGATTCAAACGAGAACCTATACATTTTTGATGATGTGCAAAAGAGTGGTGCCTTAAATGTTCAAAGCTCTCGTATTGAAGTTAATCCCGTTGATTCTATTCTTCATTCCGTTTCATTTCAAACCTCCAAAGACATTGTTTGGTACGGTGCAGTAGTAACCTTTAGTGGTGAACCGATTTATCCGTTGTCTGGTCACAATGGGCTTTGGGTTATGGTTGAACATCCACCAAAAGTTTCGTTGGATTCGTTTGAAGGCACTTCACCTGAAACCACGTATTATGAAGATTACGCAAACTATGACCTCTCAAACGTGGATTCGATGGTTAACAAGGGTTCACAATCTAACTTTGTTGCTCTACAGGGTGAACCAGACTCTGTTTACGACAACCTTACAGAGGCTATGAGCGGTACACGTATCTTGGATTATGTTGACATCAGCACCAGTGACGTGGACGGTTCAGCGAACATTGGAACCCACAGCAGTTTTCCCGCTGAACAAAGTGGTCCTAACTCTGTATATGATACTCTAACTGAGGCAAGCACTGCTAGTAATTCTAACACAACTTTGTTAGATGACGGATTTGAAGGTTCTACTTGGAATGCCAACTGGAATGACGTATCCAGTAGTTGGCAACGTGATACTAATCCTGTTCATAGTGGATCTGCTTCCGCGTGGGCAACTAACTACCATGAGGGTACGTTTACAAGTGACAACTTGAATGCAAATGGAGCAAGTGCTATTTATGTGGATTTCTGGTTCAGCAAAACAGGGCTTACTCAAGGCAATGACCAAAACGATTTCACTTTGTACTATTATGATGGAAGCAACTATGACCTAATAGATGAGTTAGCCCGAGTTGGTGGGGATGGTACCTGGGAACATTACGTTGCAAAAATAACTGACAGCCAATACTTTATTTCAAACTTCAGAATACGATTTGACGCAACCTTAGGAAACGGCGAAAACGTTTGGGTTGACGATGTAGTAATACTAAAAGAAGTTCAAAGTGCTAATAACTACAAACTTGACTTGGAAGTCCAATTTACCAATGCTATAAACTTCCTGTCCACTAACGAGTTATGCATATACACTGGTTCACTTGGCGCTGAGGATTTGCATGTTTCATATTGGACTGGTTCTGTTTGGCAGAGTCTTGCCACAGATTTGACTGCAAACAGTTGGAACAACTTCACGGTTCCCATTACTTCAACAAGTTTCACCGTTAGATTCAGTGGCGGCTCAGAAACTAGTGACACATCTGCAGACCAGTGGCAAATCGATGTTGTGTTGTTGGACAGCCACGGAAGCGGAAGTCAGGAGAATGCCGTGGTTAATGATACATCAAATGTTGATTCATCTTCAGATTTAGGTGCTCTAAACAACTTTGACAACATGAAAACACGCGATTCAACATATGCAACTCTAACTGAATCAGGTCCTGGAAGCGGCATAACTTATGTAAACGTAGCCGATTCTACTGCAACATCTGGAACATTGGCACAAATCAACAAACCCGCTGGCACAATACAGAACGATTTCATGATGGCTTTGCTGGTGTCAACAATCAGCAACGACGCAGGCACATCTATGGTTGTTGCACCAACTGGTTGGACGCTGCTAACTGATTACACTCAAGAAACATATTCTGGACAGCACGTCTATATTTACTGGAAGATTGCAGGTGCTTCAGAGCCCTCAAGTTACACTTGGACTTGGGCAAGTTCTTGCGGTTGGGTAGCTCAAATAACTACTTTTCGAGGTGTAGATACAGCCTCACCGATTAATGTGGCGGGAACCGTTCAACAAGAAAGCAGTAGTTCACCTACCAGCCCAAGCATAACTACGTCTGCAAGCAATTGTATGATTTGGCTCTACGACATGTGCGACGGTAACGTT
>JBAZEV010000107.1:0-5128 GCA_041653695.1 Bathyarchaeia archaeon | reverse complement strand
TGGGTTTAGCTGGGTGAAACCGTATTTAGCTAAGACCGTGTTGTAACTGTTAAATTTGCTTTGATTTGACAGGTCATAGTAGCAGGCTATGTATGCATTGTAGATTTCCATGTACGCTGAATATTCCAAGTTGCCTGCTAAATAACGGCTTTCCCATTGTGTGCGGCTGCTGTTTAAATCGTTTATAGACGTAACGTTCGCTATAGCCAGCGATGGCAAACTTACTCCTACAGACGGCAACAGTACGCCAACGATTAGCAAGAGTATTCCTATTTGAGAGATTCTATTCACTGTAGTTTCACCCCTGTTAATTTACATTTTACACTTACTTTAATTTTTAAAGCATCGTGAACTTTTAAACCTTGCAGTTCCTTCAATTATTCTGCACCTTCACCTTTTTCATTGGCCTAGTAAAAGCCCAGGTCACCAAAAACGAAATTGAAATAACAGCAATGTACCCTAGCATTGTGGTGCCAAAATCGTTAATGATCCCCTGAGACTCCAACCACGAAATATACATGCCCTCAAACACCAGTTTGTAGAGAGCCAGCGAAGCCGAAAGCACCAAGATTTTAATTATGTCCTTCTGCCACATTAGGGACCCATCACCATTGAAATCACTTTAAAGCCATAGTTCAAATCGTTATTTGCACCGCCAACAATACTCATTTTTTCTGAGCTGCCATCATCAAAGTTCAAGGTAATCTCCATGTTTCGTAAACTAACTGTTAAAGTGTATGTTGTGTCAGCAGCAGTTTGGAATAAACTTTCGAAGCTACCAGCAGACATTGAAGCGCTTGTAACCTGTACATCTACCTTTTTAGGCAAAGATGCATCCTGCCCCTGCCCTGGCCCTGTTACTTGCTGCGTAAATTGTCGGTCAACCATTCCGCTATGTGAAATTTTCAAGGTTGCGTCTGCTTTAAAGCTCCAACTGGTTAAGGCGCGGCTTGAATCGTCATAGTTTACGTTTATGAATACGGCTGTTTGAATGTTAGTTACGCCTTTGTTTGCTTCTGGGTCAACGATGGTTAAAGTTGTAGATTTAGCGTTAGGGTAAACCCATCGGTCAGAGTTGCCAACGTATGTTACGTGTAGGGCTTGGTAGACTGTGGCTGAACCTTCTGGTTTTGTGATGTCGCTAAAGTCGAATGGCGGGTTAGACCCTGATGATGGTGTGAAGAACATTATGTAGCTTCCCAGCAGGGCAACGGCTATCACTATTATTATTACTCGGTTTCTTGTTTTTTTTGCTAAGTTACTCATTTACGTTTTCCTCCTTTGTTTCCTCCAAATCCTTTGAATAAACTGAAAATCATAACGAACCAGTGCGGTGCAAAAGCGGCAATCAACACTACAGCAAAGATTATCAGTATGAAGAACAGCCAGAATTGGCCTGCTGGGGTGCCGAGCCATTCAAGAAAGCCAGTTAAGCCTACAAAGCCGCTTTCGCCTTCCTTGGCTGTTCTGCCGTATTCATCGGGGATTTCCTGTATGTCTTTTACTGTCCATTCGCCAACCACAAATTGTGTAACTGTGAATCCGAAGGTTACAACGTCACTTTTAGCCTTCAATGTGAGGTAATCCCACCATTCAGAAGTGCCAAAATCGTTTAAGGTGATGTATCCGTAAACTTTGTCGCGGAAGTATGTTGGGTTAAGTTTTGCACCTTGATAGTAGAATGCTTCAAAATCATCTTTTCCAACCGCTTGACTAGCACCAAAAGCATCTTTGTACAATGTTAAGATGCTTCCTGGACTCATAGGTGTAACCCTAACGGTTTGGCTTGCATCTTGAACTTGCCGCGCTAAATCTTTTGCTTCAAACTTTATCTGGCTAAGCTCAACTTTGGCAACTGCAAAGTATGGGGTCGCTCCACCTTCAAAGTACCATGAAGGCTGAATGTCAAATTCAAACCAAACCTGCAAGTTACTGTACCGTTGATTACGCTGTTCAGGCGTTCCCCAATCACCGTTCGGAGGCACACCTAACGCTGTGTAGTATTCGTCACCTTGCAAGTCCCATTCCGCACTTAAACTCATAAACCATTTAGTAGTCCACTCTTCCATGCGGTACATTGTTGTTGAGCCGTCAACGTTTTGTATCTGCCACTCATGCGGTGTTCCAGTGGGGTTGTTCCATAGCATAGCGTCACGCCACCAGCTTGACGGAACCCAATCGGCAGGCAATGAACTAGACGATTTAGGAATAAATACGCTTGTCATTTCGCCTGCAATGTTAGGTTTGCCGCCTTTAGCGTTGTCTACGTCAAAGTTTAGTTGGGTGTCAAACCATGCTACGCTTGCGCTTCTTTTTTCTGCGTTGGTGTAAACGTTGTTTGATGTTAAGTCTTTTACTCCTATGAATCGGGCTTTTGCGCCTTGATAGGCTGTTGTGTAGCTGGTGCTGGAAAGCATTGTTGAACCAACGCCTGCAAACAAAATGATTGCTATCGCTAAGATAACTATTAGCCGCTTATTGATTTTTACATTAGCTCTTTTGAATTTCATGGTGACATCGCCTGAACTATTAAATTATTTAATATGTGAATCGTCATAGAGACAGACAAACGCCCACTTTCTAGACCAAAATAAGACAGCAATACACCAGCCCCCATAACATAATATATTGAAGAGGGGGCAGATTTGTAAATGGCAAAATGAAAAACCGTGAAAACTGCTGCACTACCTATGATTGCAAACCACAGCGACTTAGTATTCTTCATAAGCAAGTTAGTCCATAAGCCTCTGAAAAATTCCTCTTCTGAAATAGCTATGAGAACGCCATATAATGCCAGATTTGTTGAACTTAACGTGACCGTTGCAAGGAATGGGTATAAATCATAAATTGATATTCCCCAACCTATAATGAAAAGAGCTGCAACTCCTAAAACTACATAGTAACCTATATTTTTGCCAGACTTAAAACTGACACGTTTTTCGTTTACATCTTTAACTTTTGAAGCGCGATATTGTAAAACAGCGCCAGAAGTAAACAAGATTATTGGAAACAACAGGATTAATATTAAATTAAAAGTACTCAGATACAGCAGTAAGGTAACTGCCAAAACGCCTAGCATCGTACTTATTAGGTCTGCGCGAATTATTTTTTGTTATCCTCCCTCAACACTAAACTTTTCCCGCAAAAAAGGGGAAAATAAATTTAAAAAAGGTGGGTTATTGAATGTTCTTTTTAAAGAAACTGGTGTTTCTCCAAACCACGTAAATGATTACTGTCGGAATAAGTAAAGCAAGCAATGTTCCAACCATGCCCCAGTCAGAAACGCCAATGATGCCAGTAAACCAGTCGCCAACAATGAAGCCGCCGTAAACAAGTCCTGCCAAGATTACAAAGCCTTTCCAGTTGAATGTAAACCGCGCTTTAGTGTCGCCAGTGAAAGAAAGTAAGGCTAATTGAGCCTTAACTTGAAGCTTTTTGAAGCGTTCAATCAAGCCCTGTTTAGCCTCCTTAAGAAGTGTAGAATGTTAGGCTGAACTGTGAAGCTGCTGTTGCCGCGTCTGGGCCGCCGATTCCTTGTTGTGCATAGTAGCTTGAGTCAAAGTATTTGTATAGGTCGAAGGTGACTGTTTGGTTTGCTGCTGAAGTTAGTGTTCCCTTGTAGAGTGTAATGGTGAATGATTGCTGTCCTTGCTGCTTGTAGATGCTGCCAACTAGTTCTTTGGTTAAGCCCGTATCTGTTGGGACAAGTACCCAGTTAGAAACTGTTCCTCTAGGCACGTATGAGCCTGCGTTTTGGATTGTCATGTAGCTTGTGGATGAACTGGTTAATAGTGCTGGGTTAAGGTTAACTTTGCTTACTGGGTCGTAGCTGCTGATGTAGCCTGTGTTGTCAACGCTGTTTCTTAATGTAACGGTTAGCTGCATTGGTGTTGAGGCATAGTTTGTCATGTTGATTACGTCAGCAGTAGTGTAGGCTGTGCCTGCGGAGTTTTGTACAGTTATAGCGTAGGTGCCAAGGGTGTCAGTGGTTAATTGGATATAGTTAGTTGTCAAGCTTTGTGCATCGTCAGGGGTCATTTCTGGAACTGTTACAACTTGCCAACGTGTACAGTAGAGTGTTTTGCTTACTTGTACATTGAGAACTTTACCACTTGGATAAGGCATACTAGTTGATACGAGACCTGTGGTGCCGTCAGTTGTTAATGTTTCTACAAGCTGGACTCCATCGTAAACTTTGACTGTTGCTGAAACAACTTTGCTGCCTGCTAGGGGGTCCATGACTGCGAACTGGATGGGTTTTGTTACGGTAACTTTGCCGTCATCTCCACCTGTTGGAAGATTAGGTGCGCTTATGCCAAGGTTAGCGAATGTGCCGTTGAAGTATAAAATTGCTATTAGTGCGATTGCTCCGATGAAAATTAGTGTGTTGCGAGATAATCTAATACCGCTTTTTGCCATTTTTTCTTTTTTCCTCCATATTTGCTTTTAGATTAAGTATATTAGTATAAATAAACCATTCTTTATAACTACAAGTTATAACGAATCCATAAAAACTAAAAACGGTTATAACTTATTGTAACAACAATAGATAGTTTTAAATAAGCAACCAAGCACAAATAAATGTAGAAAATAAATTAAGTGTGAAAAATACACCATGAAAACCCCTGTAAACAGCCTAAAAAGAAAAATAAGGGACTGGTGGAATTTCGAAACAATCATCGTACCAGACGGCAAAAACAAAAAAATCATAGACCTAACCGACAGCACCACAGCAACATACACAGGCAAAATAATAAGCCAGCCAGAACAACGCAAAATCAGCCCAAAAGGAAACAGCGTCTACTCCGTAACCCTGCCAGAAATCAGCAAAGAAGTAATGGGCTTAGATGGCTACACCGAAATAGTTCCCGTACACTTAGACAACGGAAACGGCATAGTGCTAATTTTAAAAAAACCCAGCATGTAGGAGCATCATAGAGAAATGACAGATAAAATTAAACCTTTTCAGTTAAAAACAATCGAAGACCCTGAACAAACAATTCAAGAAACAGAAAACCAAGCCACCCCTGAACCAGAACAGGCAAACGAGCCACAAACAAGCAACTCAACAAAAAAGCTTGTCGAAGAATACTTGGAAGAAATCTTAATGGGTAAAAAACAGCCGTTT
>JBAZEV010000106.1:0-5131 GCA_041653695.1 Bathyarchaeia archaeon | reverse complement strand
TCCGATCTTGCATTCATGACACAGTAAACGTAAGCCCTAAAATCAATGTCAGTGTTAACGTATAGAAAATTAAGTTTACCCGTTTTTTCAGCGTACAACTTTGCCGTTTGAAGCATGAAGCGCCCTGTTCCAGAAGCAGGGTCGCCAAACACTTGCATACGCTCAAAATCGTTATTACCAAAAACTATTTGAGCCATCATTTCTGTTATGCATGTCGGCGTTAAAAATTGTCCTGTCCCACTGTTAAGTTTTCCATCCTGTTCCATGTAATCGCCAAACATGTCACTAAAAAAGCCATGTTTTAAAACGTAATCTTGGTGAGCAACAATTATTTTTGCTAAAAACTCTATTTCAGTCTTGAACTGGTCTGCTTTTTGTAGAGTGTACGTTTCACCTTTAATAAGTAAAGCGTGCAGTTGGTCTTCTAACCGTTGGCTTCCCGTGTATGGAGATTCTAGTTCTTCAAGGATTTTAAACCATGTTTCCGTCATTAGCCAGTTCACTTGAAAAAGTGAAGTGACGATTTTGCGTTTAGAAAAGCTGAGTTTGTCCACTATAGAGGCTTTCAGACATGGCGTATTCCCGTTTAGACTTCTTAGTTAAACAAGCAGAACTTACAACAGGGGAGCCGTCAAAGTTTTTGGCGTACCCGTTTATGCGTTCTTGAGTTTTTACTGCTAATGTTTGATGAGGCAATATTCGCCTAGCAGTAAAAAACATGTTAGGGTTACTAAAACATGAGAAGCAAGCAAAAACTTTTTCGCCGGCGCTACCAACAAAAACGCCGTGATAAGAAGAAAAACCACAGCAACAACAGGTACTAGGCGCTTTTATGTTAAACAGTTTATAGAGCGCAAAAACCATAACTAAAACTCCAATAAGGGCGAGTCATTTTTTGTTTTTACTACACGGTTGATTTCTTCTTGGCGTCTTTGTTCCTCTTCAGCTTCAAGTTGCTCTTTTAGGGCTTTGTCTTTTCGTAAACGTTCCTTAACTTGTCGGCTTGAATCGTCACTAGTAAAATAAAGGATGCTTTCATGTTTAGGAAAATAGGGGCACTCTTTACCTTTCTGTTCAAGAATCAATCTTCTTTGCAGACAAATTTTGTGGCTTGAAGGTTCTTCCTTTTTTAGCGTGTACTGCCTATCTCGTAGCTGTTGCATCGCTAAATCTCTTTCATGTGGTGTACAAGGGCAGTCTTCACATAAAGCCCTGTTATCGCTAGTTGCCATGTTCAAACCTCTATCTTTAATGCAATAGAAAAAAGAAAAGGTTTTGCTTAAGAATCAGGGGCAGTAGGTATTTTCCAAACAGTTTTCTGCACTCGAACAGCTTCAGACACTGAAGCGAGAAAACTCCAAACTTCATCTTTAGCGGCTTTAACATTCGCTTGATTTTGGTCGTCAATGTCTATAACGGAATGGTCTCTTTTTATAGCGTCAATTTCGTTGCCAATTAGCCTGTTTAAGTCTAACATTACATTTTTGGTTCGTTGATTAATATGGTTCTTTTGTTTAACCATTTAATTTGCCTCTAATAGAAAAAGGGAAGGATTTTGCTTAACTGCGACACTTGACGCTTAAAGCTTTAAAGATTCTGCTGTAACCTCAAAAGTTTCCGTTACTGTTATGGTGACTTTTTTGCCGTAAGCCGTTACTAAAGATTTGGCAACGTCGTCTATTGGGTCAGGCAAATACGCGCCATTTTGAACATCGTCGGGAAGCGGTAATGTTGCTTCAGGAACAGAAAAGCCTCCGCCGTCAACGTTTATAGTTGCAGTTCTTTTTACAATTATTCCTTTAGTCATTTGTTTACCTCTAATAAAAAAAGAAGGGGCTTTTGCTAGTGTTTTTGTGTTTTTCATGGAACCATGTTTACGGAAAACTCGGTTTCATCTATCAAGTCTTTTTCGGCGGCTTTTGCCGTTAAAACCTGCTGGATGGCTTCTTTAAGAAGTTCACGATTTGCTCTAAGCCATACACTAGCTCTTGGAGTTAAACCAACCACTTCAAGTTTAGCCATTGTAGTCACTAATAAAAAAAAGGCTGTTTTTGCTAGGCCTCAAGTGTCAGGTAAGGAAGTGTGAAGGTTAGTTCACTTGAGTCCTAATTTGGGAAACTGGAAACGCTTGAAGCGCTCAGGGGGTTGGTTAAATACTCTGACAGCAAAGAGAAAGGAGAAGTTTTGCTGAAAGAGAGTCAAAACGTAGAAAGAAACCCTGTCTCCAAGCGAAGCCAAGAACGTTGCTTGCTCAACATGCATTCCTACAACTTCCCATATATTCACTCCCGTTTTGTTCCCTTACCCGACAATAAAGAAAGATAGAGGTTTTGCTTAAAAAAGTGTTTTCTGCTCAAACTTGTTTTTCTTTGGAGCCTTAACTTGCACAAAAGGATTAGTGAACGCTGTTGGCTGGGCTTGTGTAACTGTTGCTTGCGGTTGCTCAATAACGGTTTTAGCTGTTACTGTTGGTACATCAAAAACTGCTTGTCCAGCGTTTAACACTTGTGCCTTTGTGATTTCAGGCGTAAAACTGTAGAAGAACAATGTTTTATCAGTGACTTTTATAATTGGTTTACCGGGGAGAAAAGCGTTTGTGTTCCACTCTTTTATTTGGTTGCGTATAATTTCTAAGCATTTCTCTTTAGAGTTTTGGTATCCACCGTAACCGCCGCCACTAAGAACATCCATGTCGAGACAGCAAAAATATTTTTTGTTAGCCTCTTCATTTTCAACGTTAAAGGGAATAGAAGTAATTTCTATAAGGTAGGTGTAACCATGTTTTTTAGCGTACTGCTTACGTTGACAGCTTTCTTCAATCTTTTTATCAAAGGCTTCGTTTTGAGCAAAAAGTTTGTTATTTAACTCTAAAAGTATTTTGATTTTTAGTTTTACGTTGCACCAGTGACAGCTAGTTATGTATTCAGTCTTGTCTTTTTCAGGGAGAAAACTAAAGCTTGTACTGTAATATTTTCCGCAATGTGGACATTTTTGACTTATCCAAGCTTCATGAGCTATTATGTTCCAGCCATCTTTGCCTAAAAAGAAGTCTTTTTCAAGCATTATTGAAGGGTCAGCTTTAGGAAAATTTTTAACTTCAGGGTCTTCCTCTTCTTTGTGTGGTTTTCGTTTAGGCTTTTCTTCGTCTTCCTCGGTTTCTTCCTCGCTGATTTCTTCGTCTGCATCTGTTGTGTCAGGGTCTTCCCATTTAGGCAACTCTGATTCTTGCGTTTTAGCTTCAACAGTTGGCCTATTTTCAGTGAAAAGTTCTTGTTGTCCAACAGGTTTTCTTGTTTTCGCCACAATTTGACATGCTTTTCTTAGAGAATCCGGACACTTTTTCTCACAGTTTAATGTACCAAAGGTTGAACATGCCTTTCCATAAACCTTCAAAATACGAGAGAGATTTAGAGAAGTTTCTTCAGGTATCTGCTGAGAGGTTTCTTCGTTGGGGGAGTCACTGTTCGCCATTTCAGGGTCTAAACCGCAATCGATAACGTTTTCTTTTAAGTAAGCATCAAAAGTTTTTCGTTGGTATCCACATTTGTTACATTCGTCAGAGACGCCAGAGTTTGAAGGGTGAATATTTAAGGGGCACTTAACCTCTTTTTGTTTGCTTAATATTCGCCCGATAAGGTCAAGTTTTTTGCCGGAAACACTGATTTCTTTTGTTCGCGCAATCAGTTTTAGGGTTTCAACGTCGTTTTCGTTTAGTTCCTGCTCAGTGTATTGATGATAAAACGCGTTCCAAACGTTTTCAGCGTTTTCGTCAAACGTTATGTCCTGTCTAAATTTCCACTCTAATTCAACCTCACAATCAATCTGGTTGAATGGGTAAGGCAGTTGCTTTAGCAACTCGTCTTCTTCCTCTTCTGAAGCCCACTGGAAAAGTTCTTCACTGCTATAGTGAACTTGAAGCATCTTTAGGTACTCATCAAGGTACGTGACGGTTGATACGCTAAGCGCCATAACTGGAAAATCTTTTGGTAAAGACACACCTTTAGGAACAAATTCGACATAGAATAGTGGGTCATACTCGTTTTTGGTTGCGTAACCTGAAACGTGCACTTCACAAGGAACAGGAGCATACACTTTAGGAAGCCTCACGTCAAACCTGTGGGGAACATACACTTCTATTGGGTAAGGCACAACAACAAGATTTTTTGGGGTTTGCTCTTGAACGGAAACAGGAGTTTCAGTTTCAGCCATACGTTTTAAAGTTTCTTGAAGAGATAAAGGGTGCTCCAAAGTGTTCACGTCAAAAAGTACATTAGAGATTTTGCTTGAAGATTTACAGGCTTAAGCTAATCAAGGGATAAAACCTACGGGTTTGCAAGATTCTTACCAACAAACCTAAGCTGTAAACCTTCAAGCGAATCTCCATTAGTGCAGTCTTTCCTTTTACGTTTTTCGCTTTATGGTTCGGTTAATAAGCCCTCAAAACAAAAAAAGGAGCCGTTTTTGCTTTAACCTTTCTTTGGCTAAAAAGTTATTTGTAGCTTTTTTCTAATAGCTTCACGTATTTTGGACATGTCAGGACTGCCTTCAATACTTCCGCCTTTTGAAGAATCCCATTCCCATGTACTATTTAAGCCGTCAGGTTCAGGTGAAGTAACATACAAAGAAAGAGCAAAGTCTAATCCTACATGACGAAGATAGTCAGTTTGAGCAAACTTTGATTTTAAGAAGCCATCAACTATTATATTGTTAGACACTTTTTGTTCACAACTGATACGGTTTCCTTTCCAGAGTTTCAAGTTAATCACAATAGGAAAAGAAAAAGGTTTTGCTTAGCTATTATTTGAGGTTTTAGCTTTTTCACAGTTACAGAACCGGCACGCACCAACAGGTTTACCGTAAACAATCAGATGATTCGCGATTAAGTGACCACAAGTACAAAACGGTTTTTTATTTGACATGTACATCAACAAAAAAAGAGAAGCTTTTTGCTACTGTCTTGTAAGTAGCTTCTTTTTGATTTCTTCAACTACTACCTTTATGGTTGATTCGCTTCCTAACCCAAAGTTAGGATAAGCTTGCATTAATTCAGCGTAAACTATAGCGATTTCGTTGATTACGGCTCGAATATCGGCTGTTGCTTTTGCGCCTTCAGTTTTTTCTTCATACCGAG
>JBAZEV010000105.1:0-5200 GCA_041653695.1 Bathyarchaeia archaeon | reverse complement strand
AAACTGGAAAACTATTCATTGCAGGCTTCTTCATAATCACAATTTTAGCAGTTGCAGTTTATGGCGCTTCAAATAGCCTAAAAGTTGTTTCAGACTCACATGGATTCAAATTTTTTGTCGGCGGCAACAAAGACGGCGCTACAAGTAACGGCGACCCATTTTCGCTTACCCCAACAGAACAAGGCCATGTACAATTAACTGTTTGGGCTAGTCCTCCATATCCAGACGTTTACTTTAAAGCCTACATTGACGGCAACCTGATAGGTGAAGGCTATGGCAGTCCACATGACAACGTTGTAGAAATGAGCATTCCAATAAAAGGCTCAGATTATTCATATGGTGACACACCAGTTTCTATAGGTAGTCAAGTTTATGGGGTTCACCAAATAACCGCGACGGCACAGGTTAAAAATCTTGCTTTAGAAGTCTCTAATCCTGAACTGCAAAATTCAGCCACATTATACATTAAAAAGCCGTCTTTAAATGAGCCAGCCCAACCAATTTCTGAACCAGAACCCACACCAACACCTAGAGCATTGTTAACCGTTAAAGTTTATGATAACCCAACTGACACTTTTAATTTAGTATCAATCTTTAACAGCGAAAACCATAAGATAACACTTTCACAAACTACCTTGAGCAGTGACGGGGCTTATCATTATGTAAAACAAACTTTGACTAATGGCGAATCTTATAAGGTTCAAGTTGAATGCGCCGGATATGTTACGATGGTACAAACGGTAAAAATGAATGGTGAAACAAGCGTAGATTTCCCTATGACAGCTTTAAGTTCGCCAAACGATAATTCAGGCGTGGCGGTTGGTGAAGTGCCGACTGGAGAATTAAACCCTTACGCTGTAGATGCCGGTAAGCCTTGGTATCAGTTTTTCTTGGACTTTTTAAGTTTCAAGTGGTTGGGCTTCTAAGTTTCTTTCCTGTTTTGTATGGTTCATGTAGATGTGGCATAGTTTATACTGTTTAGGGTAGGGGTAGAAGCTGAAAAGTGTGAAGGAAGCTTTAGTATGGCTTCCAGACTACTTTGTTTCTGGTTTGCTTCTGATTTTGCCTAGTAGCTACGAGTAAACCCAGTATTAAAATGAAGATTACCGCCACAACAAAAACGAATAGGTATGGACTATTTTTTATAGTGTCTGCCAGTGGCATTGTTGTGATTGCTGGCTCTGTCGGTTCTGTTGTTGTGCTAGGTGTTGGTGTTTCTCCAGTGATTGTGCCACCTCCTGATGGTTCATTTATTGTTGGTGTTGGTGTGGGTTCTGGCGGGATTGCTACTGTGAATGTTACGTTTGCTGTGTCTGTGCTGCCTTCCGCGTCTGAAGCCCAAAAGTCCATTCTGTAAGTGCCGTTAACTGCTATGGTTACTGTGGTGTTTGTGCTTGTCAAGTTTGCAGCGTACAAGTATGATGTGCTTGTTAAGTTGTAAACGTTTGAGTGCCATTCTTGGCTTGTTCCGTTGCCCGTTAGGGTTGCGCTGTTGGGTATTGTGCTGTTTGTGTAAGTATCGTTTTGCGGGTTAGTAGGTGTTATGCTGATTATGTATGTGTCTTCTGATTCAGCCTCGATGTTTTCAAGAAAAGTGCTAATAGACGTAAACAACGTGTCATTGTTACTTCCAGATGAAAGCACACGGAAATAGTAACCTGAATCAATATCAGGCACAGTTAAAGAGTGCGTGACTGTTGGCGATTCATCCGTTACAAAGCTGCCCTCGCTGTATTCTACATCATTATAGTATATTCCGCTAATAGACGAATACTTAACGGATTCAGTGAACAGCAAGTTTTCGCTATACTCAACCTTTCCAGTGGTAGCAAGCGAAGTAGTCCAGCTAACACGAAAGCTTGTAGCCGTCAAGTTTTCAACTGTAACCCCTGACATTGTAAAGCGTTCATACAAGTTTAAAACATCATAATAGGGTTCAATATCTGGAAACGTGTATGTTGCACCATCACCGCCGTAAGCCCAAGTGATAAAGCCGTTGCAGTAGAGATTTCGCGTTTCGTTTACTATGTTAGAGAATGCTTCGGTAGTTATAGGCTTTGTCACGCTGCCTTCACAGTTGGAAATGATAGGTACAAACTGGACTTGCCCGTTAAACGCACCGTTGAAAAGTTCTGCGCTCCAAGTGGCTCGGTCATTGAAAGTGTCTGTTTCGTTAGTGTAAATCATGGGGCAAACCATGTCCAAGTATCCTTTAGCAACCATATCGGCTGTGTCTTGCCCTATCCAGTAAGTCCAAACTGATTCTGAACCGCTGCCGCTTGTGTAAGGAGCAAAAACAGCTGCGCCAAACTTTAAATCTGGATTTTTAGCAACCATCCAACCGCGCATTTCACCTACTAAATCGGTTACTTCGGTAGCTCTCCACTCCACAAAATCGTTAAAGTATCTGCCAACCCCGACAACATCGGTGGTCCAGACAACATCGGATAAGCCTGTGTCAGCGATAAATTCTAAACGTGCAGCCTCGCTGTAATCCATGTTGATTGTGTTGAAGCGGATATAGTCAAATAGGAAGCCTTCAATTTCAGGGTAATTTTCTGCGAGTTCTTCAACTAAACTTTTTATCCAAGCCTTAGTGACAGAGTTTGAAGGTGAAGTCCATGATTCATCAATCCCGCCGTCACCGTTGTAAACTGCCATTGTCGCATTATAGGAACTGAGCAGCACATCCATGCTCACCCAAACTTTTATTCCGCGAGAAGTCAAGTTTCCAAGAGCATAACCTAATTGGTCGCCAAAAGCACCGCCTAAAACTTCTGAAACATCACTATCATAATATGCGCCGCCGATAGTTAAGAACTCCCCAAACACAGCGTTTATACCGTACTTTTCGCAGTTATCGGCTATGGCAGTCCAGTTAACTTCTCCTGCATCGTTCCAAGTGGCACAATGCACAAACATGCCTCGAATTTCGCTTGTGTTTAAGCCTTGAATCTTAACTGCACTAACAGACTGTACAAGTAGATACTGTGTTGGACTTGCCCACCAGTTGCCGTTAGTGTCATTAACGAAGTCTTGCCATGCAACTACACAGGTGCTATTAGGCGCGGTGTGCGCTGTAACGCTGCTGCTAAAGCCAGTGATTGCCGCCCACGTATCATTATGCATTGTGCCCGTAATGTTGTTAGAGTGAATATGGCCACTAAGAGCAATATCAGAGGAGTAGGTGACTGAAAAATTGATTGCTGTATTTGGTAAACTTAGGGTTGGCGAGTAAGTTTCAAATCTCACGTTTTCATCGAAATCAAGCATAACTTCTAAATCAGGGTCAACGTTGAAGGTGTAAATGCATGTTTCGTCTGTGTAACTGCCTGTTATTTCTGTGCCGTTGGGATAATAGATTTTGTCGGGTTCACCGTATGAAGTGCAGTTTACTTGAATTTCTGCTGCTCCTGAGCCTGAAACAGTGAAGTTTAATTTATCGTCAACGTAGTCAAAGGAAACTTTTGTTAAAGTTGAATTTAAATCATTTATATGTGGTTCTCCCTTCCAGAGTTGGTCAATATTATTGCCTACCACTGTTGAATTGGCAAACTTTGAAGTGGCAGAGTAAACAGTCGTGTAGCTGCTGCCAGCATTCCAAACTTCATTTACGCCGTCACTGTTTAAGTCAGCAAACAGGTAAGTGCCATTGTAGGGCAAGGCTGTTATCAAATTTGATTCTAAATCAAACAGGTAGCCGCTAAAAGCGTAAGTGGCATGGTCGTTTATTAAGCCATAGTCAAAGCAGTAACCGCTATTATAAATAGCCAACTCTACGTTTCTTCTAAGATACGCCAAATCCCCAGCGCCCACAGCTACACCTAAAGCAGAATATGTATTGTTCAAAGCATACAAACCATAAGGTGTCTCTGTTGACGAAACAACAAAATCGTAACCGTCTGCCCGCTGGAAAGATTTAAAGTCAAAATTGTAACTGTTACCACTCCAACTTGAGTCAAAATCAACAGTTAAATCTCTGTTGAACCCATAAATTTTTTGTGCACTAACATTTCGGCAAACCATGTACAGATGCGTTTCAGATTCGCCATACAGTTTTGCGGCAACTACGCGAGGTGAACCTTCATAATATTGGGAGCCACCTTTAAGAGATGTTTTGTAGGTTAAGGCGTTATAGACATAAACTAAGGCGGGCAATGTTCCTGTCTCGTTTACGCCTGCAATCATTAATTCGTTGCCAGTGTAGCCTTCACCGTCTGCTATGTCAGCGACTAAAACGTTTTTCAAGCCCTTAGTAGCGGTTGTAGCGATAAACTCGTTTGGAATAAAAGAGGTTTCCAATGCAAGTGTGTCATCATAGATTGTTACGGCTGTTTGATTGCAAACTAATATTTCGATTGCAGCATCATTATCGTAGTCTCCTGCCGTGACATCTTTAATAGCGCCTAAACCTTCCGCAATCGTAGAATTCAAGTAATAAGACTGCGAAGTATCATTCCAAGCGTACAAGTAAACGCCGCTGTCAAAAGCTAACCCAACATAGACAGCAGACGACAAATTCAATAGTCTCAAGCGCCCATAATCCTGATTCACCGTGTCACCCGTCAAGTTAGCAAGCAAAGACAGTTTTTGCCCTTCAACACTATAGTTTTTAGTTACATCTTCCTTATTCATTGGAAAAATAGTTTCCCTCACCTTAACAGGTGTGCCAGTGTAATCATCAATCAAGGTAACGTTGAAAACTCCGTTTTGGAAAGTTATTTCGCTGAAATATCCAGTGTGCATACTTGTAATCTGGTCTTGCCAAACCAAACCGCCGTTATCCTTGTAGAAGAAGCCGCCGTTTCCACCGTTATTAGCGTGAGAATTGCCTCTTAGAACCATGACAAGATTAGGCTGACTATAACACCAGTCATAAATACTTGTTATGTTCCGCAAATCGCTTACGCCAACTTCGCCCAAGGCGTGAATGTCAAGAATTATGTATTTGTCAGGGTTAGCCGCGACTTGTTCATCCATCCAAGTAGCGTTCCAAACAGTGTTATCGCCCACAGTGTTAACAAAAATAAGCAAGAATGGGTCAACGGTTACAGTAAAATGGTCGGTAGTGTTGAAGTATTCAGCCCACATAGTAGCATTATCGTCATGGTTGCCGCCGACAGTAGCCCACGGAACAGTTAACATATTCATTGTAGCGTTGAAGTTTGTGTAATCTTCATCGTTAGCGTTTGTTCCAGCA
>JBAZEV010000104.1:0-5256 GCA_041653695.1 Bathyarchaeia archaeon | reverse complement strand
TGGTCAACATAAATCGCCAACAACCGCTTACCCAACGCCTTAGCAGCCATAAACGTTGCAACGCTCGAGTCGATTCCCCCACTTAAACCGATTATTGCGGTTCCGTCGCCAACGGTTTGCTGTATTTCTTGAACCGCTTTATCGATAACTGATTCCGGTTTCCAGTTCGGTTCACATTTACAGACTTCAAAAACGAAGTTTCTAAGCATCTTCATGCCGTTTTCGGTGTGAACAACCTCTGGGTGCCACTGAAGACCATAAATATGCCTAGTTTTGTGGCGAAAAGCCGCGATTGGGCAACTTTCGGTGTATGCTATCATCTCGAAGTCTTCTGGGACTTCGTAAACTGTGTCGCCGTGGCTCATCCAGACTTTCTCTTTTTCTTCCAGTCCTTTAAGGACGCCCACAGGTTTATCGATGGACACGTATGCGATTCCGTATTCTTTGGTTTTTCCCGGTTTTACTTTGCCGTTTAAGAAAAACGCTATCATCTGGTGCCCATAACATAGCCCAAGAACTGGTATGTTTAGTTCCAAGATTTTTGGGTCAAACTTTGGTGCATCTTTTTCGTAAACGCTCCATGGACCACCCGACAAGACTAAGCCTTTAACGTTCATGGTTTTGTTGAGTTCTATGATTTCTTGGGGTGTTATGTCGCAGGGCACTATTTCAGAGTAAACTTTGAGTTCCCTGATTCTTCTGGCTATGAGATTGCAGTATTGTCCGCCGAAGTCAAGCACCAAAATTGCGTCATGTTTCATGGGTTACCACTTTACATGCCCTTTAATGTTGGTGTGCATCTTTTAAAGGCTTCTTTATGGCGTTTAGGGCTGAACTGAATAACCGTTCATGGTGGAAAAACGTGTTTTTAGATTCGGGTCATATCTTTGATGGGGACAAAACAGTGATGCGCAAACGTGACCTCGTGTTCGCCTTCCTCGACCATTGCGGCTCCTGGTACGATGCCGCCAACCATGCATATGCCGAACCTGTCCATGCCTACGGGTACTCCAAGGACCGGTTCGTTGGGTTCTCCAACTATTAGAATTCCGCCCCAGCCCTTCTTTTGTTGGTTCTCAAGAATCTTTACGGTTCGTTCCCTTGCTTCAGAGGGTACCTCCCTTAACGTTGCCAGTAACATGCCTGAACCTGTTTTCAGGATTCTTGAAATCGAAGTCATCTTACGGTAAACAAACACCTCTAGCGGCGGAATCGTGGTTCCCTCATACGAAATTATTTCCACAAACCTGATTGGCTTACGGTTAACCACCTGAACCAATCCGCCATACTGGAAAAACAGTGGGATTCCCGAGTGAATCAGGATGCTGTCTAATGTTAAGTTGCATACCGTAAACAGGGCAAACTGTCCTTTAGGAACAGAAATTTCGCAGTATTCCTCGTTTTCGCTTAAAACCTTGATGTACGGCGCAGACAACAGGTTCATGCTTTGTAGCGCCTTCATGGTTTCTACTGTTTTGTCTTGAAGGCTCTTGTCCAAAAGTGAAACGTTGGCAACAACTGTTCCAGAATCAAGCGCTGGGTCATATGTTGCGGAGTACGCAAGCGACATGAACCGCGTTGTGGTAAAACCAAGCCTTTGAGTAGCAAGCGACCTGCTTAATTCTTCCAATCCGTTTTCTGTTATGGTTCTGCCTTTTCGGTCATGGCCTAGAACAAAACCTTTTGCCTCCAACAGTTGAAGGTGGTATCTTACGGTTCTTTCGCTGAGAAGAAAGCCTCGTTTTCTTAGTTCCCTTTTCAGTAATGTTGAACCGACTGGGATGTCAAACTCGCTTAAGATTCTTAGTATCTCGATTTCTTTTCTGGCGCTTTCGTTCTCAGGTGACATGAGCCTATCTCCAACTATACAAGCATTCAGTTAGTTAATATTTTAATTGCAACCTTTTCATTTTTCTTTCTTTGCATATTAACCTAATTGAACTTTTTTTGTGGCTGCACCTTTCTTGCAAAACAGGGGCTGAAACCGTTGCTAACTAGTGTTACCCCTTTGGTGGACGTGATATTTTAACCGCTGATGCAAGCCACAAAACTTGCTTTTTGGTTAACATTTTACTGGTTTTATAGTTTTTCTTGGGAAGAACCTGTTTTGTATTGTTATTAATTTTTTTATGTGGTGATTGTTGATGTTTTTCTTGTTTTGAAAATTTTTTGTTGTTTGTTGTTGTTTGTTCTGTTTAAATGATAAGTGTGATATGAAAACAAGAAAATATGACATACGTCATATTTAAATATTAGCTTATCAACAATATAATCGTTAACAGTTAAGCGGTTGAAAGATTTGACAAAGCAGATAGCGACCGTCAAATGTCCCGAATGCGGGAGCCCCAACCTGGTTCTAGACCCAGAAATGGGCGAATACGTGTGCAGCCGGTGCGGTCTGGTTATCGAAGAGAACATACCAAACCAAGAAGCTGAATGGCGCGCCTTCACAACCCAAGAAAGAGACGCCCGCGCCCGAGCCGGAACACCAACAGACTACTCACATTACGACAAAGGATTATCCACCGTCATCCGTGTGGAAAAAGACGCCTTCGGTCGACCATTATCACCAAAAGTCAAACAACAAATGTGGCGACTACGAAGATGGCAAACACGCTCAAAAGTACACGCATCACAAAGCAGAAACCTTATGCTCGCAATGAGCGAACTCCAACGCCTCTCTGACATTTTACACATGCCTTCCTCGATACATGACATGGCAGCAATAATCTACCGCAAAACCTTGAACGAAGGCTTAGTTCGCGGACGCAGCATCGGAGGAATGATAGCCGGAGCATTATACGCCGCTGTCAGGTTTTCTAAGGTTCCAAGGACACTCAAAGAGATATCCGAAGCCAGTCAACGTAACCCAAAAGAGGTTGCACGTTCATACAGCGTAATAGTACGAAACTTGGACATGAGAATGCCCATCGACGACCCCACAGACTATGTAACAAAGATTGCGGAGAAAGCAAAAGTCTCTAACGATGTTGAAGGTTTAGCAATCAGCTTAATCGGAGCAGCCAAAAGCAAGTATGCCACAACCGGAAAAGACCCTTCAGGTTTAGCTGCTGCGGCTCTTTACCTTTCAGCTAGGATGCTCAAGGAGAAGGTAACGCAGGCTCGTCTTGCTAAGGCAGCAAACGTGACCGAGGTAACTGTCAGAAACAGGAAACGCGACCTGATGAAGAATCTTAGCCTGAAGAAGGCTTAGTTTCAAGTTTTTTATCTCTTTTTGTTTGTTTTATTGCGGGCTATTTTTGTTTTTAATTAGCGTATGCTTTGTTTATTGGGGTTATTTTGGTTAACTGTGACTGTTTATGTTTTTGTTTTGCTTTAGTTTGTGTTTTCTGTGTTGAATGTTTTGCAAAAAGCCTTTAAAGGGCATTGTTGATTTTATGCTGTTATAATAGGAGCGACAGAAAAGAGTGTTAACGTTACATGGTAGTGCCGATCCAGTGATGGGTCAAGTGCTCTTCATGTTTGGTTGTACACTCTGTAACCCTGTGGGGTTGCTAAGAATAATGAGGAGGCAAAGCTGGATGGATGGAAGTGACAGCGATGAAGGGGACCAACATAGCTCTGGCTATGCCTCAAATGAAAGCATTTCTGTCCAGCTTCGGCCAGTCAGTATTCTCTTTAGCGTTTAATTTTGGCGGACTTTTAGCAGGCGCTCTGGCTGTATACTTTAGCGTATTTTCGTTAGCTCCATGGTCTATTGCCCTGTTCCCCGGAATACTAAGCATCCGCGGCGCAATCGGAGGACTGTTTTCTGGTCACCTGAGCACAGAGTTGCACATGGGTACAATCAAAGCCAGTTATACAAATAACACCAAAAGCTTCTACATACTATTACGTTCAGTAATTGTTCTTGCACTAATCAGCGGTGTCATGATTGGCGCAAGCACATCACTTTTTGGGTTGTTTTTATGGAATGCCACTTTTTCTGATTTTGTTGAAATCCTATCCGTTGTTGTTGCAACAATGGGGTTGTCGGTTCTGTTTATTCCACCGCTGACTTTGGGGGTTTCTGTTATTGCTTTTAGGCGCGGTTTAGACCCCGATGTGGTGGTTTATCCAATTATCTCTACTTTGTCCGACATCATTGACACATTATGTTATGTTTTCTGCCTGAACATTTTCTTTAACGTGTCCTCTGTTGGCAACTATTTAGTCTGGTTGATTGATTTGGTGTTTGTTTTTGTTGCGGTTTACCTTTTCATCAAAACGATAAAAGAAACAGAGTTTGCCAAAATGATAAAACAGTTCCTTCTTACTTTGGTGTCTGTTACTGTAATCGTGAATATCACTGGGTCTCTTCTTGTTCGGGTAAGCCAAGTGATAGATAACCGTCCAGAAGTTTACATGGTTTACCCCGCACTGATTGACACTGTGGGCGACGTTGGCTCTATTATCGGTTCTACGGTTACCACAAAACTTGCTTTAGGTTCGATTGCTCCAAAGTTTTCTTCAATAAAAAAGCAACTAAGAGATATCAGTGGTGCTTGGTCGGCGTCGCTTGTGTTGTTTGTTTGTTACACTTTGGTTTCGTCGTTCAGTAACGGCTTGAGTGATATAGGCGGAATACTGCGTTTTGCTGGTCAACTTATGATAACCAACATCATAGCAGTTGCAGTGATGATTGTAATATCGTATTCTATCGCAATTTTCACTTACAGGCGCGGCTTGAACCCTGACACCTTTGTTATTCCTATAGAAAGCTCCTTGGCGGATACAATTACTACTGCCGCTGTTCTTGTAGGACTAGCGCTTATCCTTTAGATGCCAAAACTTTTCTTTAATCCGCTTCTTCATCGTCTGGGTTGCTGTCGCCCGCTGCGAGTTCCTCTAAATCTTCTTCCCCTTCAGCGTATCCCGCAGTAATCAATACATCGTTTGCATAAATCACCGTGTCTGGGCGTGGCCGCAGCCACCTGTTGCCTCGGCGGATTACCAGGACCCACATGCCTGTTTCTTCATTAAGTTGGGCTTCTCTTATGGTTTTTCCAACCAGTGTGGACGTTTCTCGGACCTTGACTTTTGTTACTGTTTCTTCGGCTTCTTCTATTACAACCTTCAATACTGGGTGTGGTTCCAGTCCCCGTAATACAACGTCAGAAATTTCTGCTGCTGCGTCCGCAATTTTTTCTGTAACTACTCCTAGGCGGATTAATCCCAGAAAGTCTTTGGATTCTTCTGGTGTAAAACCGCTGGACAGTACTAGGAGTTCAAACTCTGTGTGCAGGTTGTCCATGT
>JBAZEV010000103.1:0-5283 GCA_041653695.1 Bathyarchaeia archaeon | reverse complement strand
GTTTTCGCATGGGTCTTTCGGTTCATAGCATGCTGGTGCAGTAGGAACATAAATGCTTCCAGTAACAGAAACATTGTTTCCGCTTGCAGAATTGTTTGTTGTGCTATTTGTTTCACACATAATTTTCATTCTCGTTTTTCGGTTGAGCCTTTCTAAAAGGGTCATTTTCTTGTTTGTGGTGCGGTTAGCCTTTTACACAGAAAATTAAAGGGTAATAGAGAGGGTTTTAAATGTGGCTGTTTGGGGCTTGTTGCACACACAAAATTCAAGAAGGCAGACACAAAGTCTGTAGTTAATATGCTGAAACAGAGAAAGATATACTGCAAAGTTTAGTGTCAATGCCACATCTACCTTTGCAATTCCAGTTACAAGGAACGGCTATTTTGTTTCCGCATCTTCCTTTTGCCTTAAGTTTTTTCGTTAACATAAATTATTTTTCACCTACCATGCTTCTTGAGCCGTTAATATGATGTCCGCATTAAAGTTGAGAGCAGGCGTGTTTGGTTTGCAGGTTAAAGTTAACTGCAGGGTTGCAGTCTGGTTTGCCATTAAACTGTCTGGGGTAACAGTGATTGTTAGGTACCTATCTAAGTCCACATAATTGCAGTTTGCCAACGCAACCGATAAGTTGGCGTTGCAAGTTGAGGTTGCAGTTACTGTTCGGGTGCTGTGTCCACCGCTAAAGATTCTGCCCCAGTTTATTGTTTGGGTATCTACTGTTAGATAATCAGGGGTTGCCTGAAGGTTCTGTTTCTGCTGTGGAAAAAACAGGTTTCCAAACACAAAAATTAATAGGATAATAGTTAATGTTGATAAAAAGGCGATTTTAAAACTCAAGATAGTTCGCCTATGGAATTGTTGCAGTTACATGAATATCGTAGGCTCCTTGGTAGGGGCCGCGGGTGAAAACTGCTTTGCCATCTACATCAGTGTAATATGTGGCGCCTGCAACGTTTGTTCCGTTATTATAGTATGTGATTAACACGTTGCTGAGAGGCTGGTCTAGTTGCACAGTGAATTCTATGTAGTCGTTGTAGTGGATGTCTGTGTCGTTAGCGGTTAACGTTACGGTTGAGGGGTCAACTGTTACTGTTGGCGTGGGTGAAGCTTCAGGCGTTCTTGTCGGCAAAGGATCAGGATGCTCTAAGTGGTTGCTGGTTAAAACTGATGCTGCCACTGCTATACCCGCGATTGTTAAGGAAAGAACAATTACTGCAACAATGATTAGTTTAGTGTTTTTGTTAAATTGCATTTTTGCTTTTTCACCTCACTTCACAACTACTTTTTCGATTATAGCTGATTTGCTGCCATCTGGGTTAGTGATTACTGTTCCACCAGGTAGGCTGCCGATTACGTCTGCTGCCCTGATTTTCTGGAGTTCACTGTAATTGTTTTGCAACTTCTCAAGTTGGCTCTTGTAGGATTCTGCTTGTGTTTTATACTGGTTGATTTGTGGTTCGAGCTCGTTTAGTTTCTTGGTTGCGTTTGTTAAGTCTAACTCTGTGGTTTGCAGTTTGCTTGTTGCGCCTTCAAGAGTGCTGGATAAACCGTTAATTTTGTTTTTGGCTTCTTGTGTTGTGGCTTCAAGTTGCTGTTTTGCCGTGTTGAGTTTGTTGTATAATGGAAGTCCCACGGTTACGGCTGTTCCAACAGCGCCTGCACCAGCAGTAATTAGGGTTGTCGGGTTGCTTGTTAAATCTGATATGTTGAAGCCGCCGAGCCAACCGCTAACGGTAGTCCACAGGATTGTGAAGGGGTAAACTTCAAAGTACCCTAACACTAAACAAACACCTATAAAGAAAACTGCTAAGGCAATTATTGTGATTAGTGTTTTAATGTTCATTCAATCACCAAGGGTGTTGACGTTGGAGGAATCCAATATAGGACGTTAGCGGTTATCACAAAGTTTTTGTCCTGTATCTTTATAGTTAAAGCATTGCGGTTATCGCTGGTTCCATCGTTAAACGTCCAAGCATTGAACAAGTAATCATCTTCAGTGATGGCTGTAAAACGTACTGTATCACCTTTAGTTATGTTAAAGCGGTATGGTAGGTTAAGACTTGTTATAATCATGTCTCCACCAGCCGTGTTAAGGTTGTTCTTTATTATGTATTTTATGCCTATTTCAGCGCGTATCTCAACAACGCATAAGCCCGCTTGTTCTTCACTTTTCGGCTTCATATTAGCGAAGCTACTAGCTCCGTAAGCAATTAAAACGATTATGCAAATAATAGCAATAATTAAGATAATCCATGTTTTGGCTGTAAAAGTAAATTTGCCAAGAAAACTCAAGGACACACCTCCCATTCAATAATAGGGACATCAAGAGGTTTCTTAAGCGTTGGAAAAGGCGGCATTTTCAAACGCCATTTATCCGCTAATACCTCTTCAAGAAATAACTCTTCGTCTAGCTTGTATGGAAAGCCATTATGCCTAGTGGAAGGTGCTACTTCAACAAGAAAAGTATGGTTAACTAATCCTGTGCGGCCTGCTGTGTCTACATGGTCTGATTCTTTTATTGTAGTTAAGGCAAAAACATGTTCTGTTCTGAAGTATCTCTGTTGTGGTTGGTCTGTTATGATTTTTATGCTGCGTAGTTTAGCAAGTTTTTCGTAGGGTAGGAAAGTTTCAAGTGTTGGCGATTCGAATGTTTGCTCGTAACTGTCCTGTTTTTCTGAGTCAAAGATTTTGCCTTTAACAAATTGTGCGGAGCGCATTATTTCAACTCCGCAAACTCTTTTAGCCATTCTATTTCTTTAAGGTAGAAGGCCTCGCTGTATTGGGGTTTGTTCATGTTATTATGCCAAGCGTTTTCAGGGTGCTCTGGGTCTCTTATTGACCGTAGCTTGATTTTAGGCGATTTTTTGGTTTCTGGGTCCCAATATAGTTCGTTTCCGTTTCTGTCTTTTTCTGTTATGAATACGCTGGGGAAATAGTTAACTTGTAATCCTAAACTGACTAATGCTGCGTAGGTTTGGGGGTAGGCTGCTGAGACAAGTTTTTCAAGGGATTCTTCGCTGAATGTTGGGTCTAGTGGGTCGAATGGTTCGTCACCCATAATTTCGAGTTGTTTACTGATGTTTGGAATTTTATCCAAGGCTGTTACAACTACACCAATTCTTCTTAGGGCTGGCGCCATTGGGTTTCTGTGTTTGTATTTGGCTATTTCTAGTATCATGTGGACAAGGTTTACGTCGCTGTATTGGCTCATGCCTGTTATTGATGTTGGTTCAGGTTCGTAGTGTGCGCCTGCTAATGCTTTAGAGCGTGTGATTTTGATAACGATTAATAGAGCTGAAGCGTGTTTTACGATTGTTGTTAATTCTTTTATGGCTTTCATGTCAGTTATTTGGTCAGGGTCTTCAGCATTGTTTACTTGTGTGATAAGGCGTACTAAGTCTTCGCCAGCTAGGTCAAGTATTGGCATTATCGCCTGTTTTGTCCAGCCTATGATTGCTTTGCCTGTAGGTTCATAGCTCCACTCTAAAGTTAATGTTGGCAACTCATCTATTTTTTGTCCTGATGCGGTTGCTTGTGGAAACTTGCCTGCACCCAGGTCTGCTGCACATTCTAGTAGGTTTGTTCCTGCGTCGTTTGGGATGCATTTGAATTTGAAAACACTGTTTTTAGTCAGCTTGACGTAGGTGTTGGCGGTGATTAGTAAGCCGCCTACGTGGGTGCTTTTGCCGACTCGCATTGTACCTATGAGGGCAATGGTGTTTTTTGTGCTGGTTTTGTCAAGGATTTGGCTGTTTTTTTTAGTTGTCGGTATTGACGTTTTTATGCCAAGCATGTCGAGCAAGCCCATTAACTGCTAACCTCCGTTGTTGTTCCGCTTGTTTGGGTTGAGCTTGCACCTGTCTGTGGAGTGTATATGGTGGGAGCTGTGACTTTTTGCCCTACAAAGTAGCGAGTTACTACCCAGCTTGCAATTACTCCGAAAACAAATGGGATAAGAATTATTATAGTTGCGTTTACCCAGCCGTTTGAGCCGAAAACTGCGTATCCTACAAGTAAGCCAGATGTGCCTGTTTCCATATCATAATCTGCTGTTAGGAAACCTAAATCCACGATGCCAACTGCCGCTAGTACTGCTATAGTTATTAATGCGGCGATTGCAACGAAGATTAGAACCCATGTGCCTTTTGATAATTTCTTTTTTTGTGTTATTGTCTGCATTTTATTGTGTCACCTCCATACTGGAAAGTTTTGGAAATCTATAGTTTAGTGATACTAGCCGAAGGGACACAAAAAATGATTTCACTTTTCATACAACCTGCTACTTTCTTTTTTTATTATACGTTACTTTAACACGGTTTTTGCTCGGATGCTTTTTTTGGCGACTGCTTTTTGATTCTGTACGGCTGTTTTGTCGCCACTCGCCCTCTAAATGCTTGATTGCTTTCTCAACCAAAACCTGTTAACGCCACCAGCAAGGTTCAAAAGCACTGTTTAAAACTTCACTGTCTGGATGCGCTAAAACTTTGTTTATTGTTTTACAAGTGATTTCTTCCCATATTGGGTACTGTTCAACACGTATGTGCTTGACTAGGGGAGAGTTGACTTGAATTTGGTTTACTTTTTCGTAACAGAATTTTGACGCTAACAGTTTAGATTCTATTTTGTCACGGTTTTTTTCTATAAAAACTACTTCTCCTGTAACGGGGTCTCTGGGGTTGAGGTCTTTTACGATTGCGCGTGCAGTGTCTAATTCTTTCATTGTTTTAAAAAAGCGTTTGTCGCTTTCGCTTTCGTAGGTTAATAGTCTTTGGAGGTCTTTTATTTTTTTAGATTTTGCCCGAGCCATAGCTATACCCAAATTTTTGTTTATGAAATCTTCTCTTGTGGTTGATGGCGTATGCAAGAGAAAATTCACCCCGCTTTCGCAGGAGGCAACAATTATTGTTTTGTATATTATTTGTGGGGGTATAAATAGTATTCGCATAAAACTGCAAACACTACACAAAAAACGACAAAATGCACCAAATAGAACAAAAAACTAGGGAGTTAACCCGTAATCCTTAATTCGCTTCTGCCTAATATTTTGGCGACATTGACCTTCAGATAAACCATGTGATAACCACTCGTTCCACAGTTTACATTCATCATTAACATCTTGTTTTAAGTGAGTGCCAAACCATAAATCGCTAAACTGTTGAAGCCTAACCAAAAGCATTCTTGCAAATAAAGTGTCTTCTTCAGCATTAAATTCTATTTCAACGTAAGTTTTAAGAAAATCAGCTTTTGCTTCATCCAAAATTGTAAATGCTTCTTTTATGTATA
>JBAZEV010000102.1:0-5351 GCA_041653695.1 Bathyarchaeia archaeon | reverse complement strand
GACTGTTATTGCTGAAAAAGCCTTGAACCCTTGCAAGATGACAGCCGACAGTGACATTTCGGCTGACTAAATATTTAATGTAGGCTTTAGTTTTACGTTCATAACGCTCATTCAAGGTCACATCAGAATTAGCTAAGTCAGCCTTACGATTACTAATAACCGCGTCAGGGTCTTCTTGTAGATACAGGAAGTAGTAGGGCAAAATACGCCTGTAAGCTTTCTGGGTGGTATCTTTTAAGCCTTCGATTGCACGTTTATAAGCCTCGTAAGATTCTATTTCTTTGCCAAACTTGTCTAGGAACAGTTTGCGTCCTGTGTCTGGTTGAAGTTGTCGCGGTTTGGTTTCCTTTTTTCGCATGAACGCACCAGAAGGGAAGGCTAGTTTAATGTACACTAAATATAACGTTTGCCTAACTTAACACTTGAACTCTGCATGGTTCAAAAGTTGGGTTCGGGCTTGAATATTGTTAGAGTACAATAAAGTACATTCTAACCTATTTTTTCCGCGATAGAGAACGCCTTAATCTGAACAGCCATCAAACTACCAGACATACAATAAACAAGCGACCTAACCCTACCCAAATCAGCACAATTCTTAACCTTCTGCACCCTACCCACTTTACCACAAGAACACCTAAAACTAGCAGGAATAACACATCTACGCTGCTCATAATACGTTCTACAGTTACCACAGTAAATTATTGAAGGAGGAGCAGTCGTTTCAAACTCACCAACCCTTTAACAAGATATACGCATATATAATTTTGCATAGCCGTTACAATAAAACCGTGAAAGTTTAAACAAGAAGACAGGTTAGGGCAAAGCTTTTAAGCACATAGATATATAGATAGATTGAAGGCTAAAAGAATGAAAGTTTGGTTAAGCAAAGCCTCAAACGACACAAACGAAGTAAGAGAAATTGAAACATTAAACGACTTAATAAAACTAAGAGACGAATTTAAAAGCCCGCTAATATTCAGCAGAAACAAAGATTTTCAAAGCACCCAACCATACCCTCTAAACCCTAAACTTTGGGAAGAATACAAGGCTAAAGGGTTATTCGAGTGCCCATTCACAATAATAGTCTATGATGATTACATAGAATAAGGAGGCTTAGAGAAAACATGAACAAATTTGCAATAGTTTTCTTCAGCCTAATTTTTACAGGACTACTTTGTTTTAGCATTGGCATCACATTAAGCAACCAAAAAGAAAAACAAGAAACCATACTACTTGCAGAAGTTGACAACGAAGGGCTTATCCAAAAAATAACAATACTCCTCATAGACCCAGAAAAAGGCAGCACCTACCCATACCCACTACCCAACGGAAACAACCTAATAATCCTAACATCAACCTACGAACTACCCCTAAAGGAGGCATTAGAGAAATGAATGAAGACAAAAAAGTATGGATAATTTTTACATCAGCACTGATGGCAGCAATGATTTTAGTTTTTCTCTGCTTCGGTGTAATGACCAACTGGACATTCAACAACTACCAAGAACCACCGCCCACACCAACCCCAACAGACTCCCCACTTTATTACAGATTCAAAATTGGCGTAAGCGTAGAAAACTTTGTAGGATGGGAAGACGCAACCCTGTTTCTCTTTGAAAACAACGACAGAAACAGAGGAGAAGCATTCACCTATAACCCGACAAGACACCTAGAAGTCAGAGCAACAGACAACGGCATAGAAAAAGTATGGGTCTACGAAGAAGCATACTGGAATGTACAAACAAGCTTCCAATACAGGGGAAACATGACCGTTAGTTTCATGCTTAGACAAGGCTTAGAAGGACAAGAAATAAAAAGCAACATCCTTGAAATTGCCAATCCAAAAACACAGTCACAAAACACATTAAGCTTTCCTTTCAGACAAACGGTTTCTATTTCTCTTAGCATCCAAAACGGAAAACTAAACGCATACATGGGATGAAAAAAATGAGCAAATATAGAACATTATTATTTTCAGGATTCATCATAGTCATTTCAGTAAGCATTACAATATGGGCTATAACCAACGAACTCGCTTCCCAAAATATCCAACCAAGTCCACCCGCAACAGAAACACCAAGCTACGAACCAGAAAAACAATACATAGACAATCATCTAGAACCAGAGTGGGCTCCCATATACATTTACAGTTTGAACCAACTAAGGTATGGCGAATATAGCTCAGTCACAATCAAGCTTTATGCCGCAAATGGAACAGAAACACAACCAATCACTTTTTACCTCGGAGACCAAAACGGCAAACAAATTAAAAACGTAACCCTCAATTATCAAGAAACCCAAAATTGGAACCTAAAACTTGACCCCCTAAACCAAACAGATTGCACAGAAAAAAGCCATTATACAATAATGATAAAATATACGAACATTAACCAAATAGATTTAGACAACCCACTGGTAAACGAGATTTTTCCAGATGCCTATTACCGCATAGTAATCACAAGCTACCCCTACAGAGGTTAAAAAAATGAAGGAAATAACAAATTTAAATTGTCCTGAATGTAAAAGTACACACATAGTAAAAGCTGGATTCGCCATAACAAGAAAAGGCAGAAAACAAAAATACAAGTGCCAAACCTGCGCCAGAACCTTCTATCAAACACAAGAAGAGGCAAACAAACCATGAGTACACATTTAAACTGCCGAACAATACAACAAGCCTTAACAATTTCAAGAATTGCCAAGATAGGCAAAGAAAGAGAAGCAATAAGAGCAGCCATAGACCATGCCAAGAAATGCTTTAACTTTCCCATATTTACGATTACAGCCGACTTTAAGCATGGCTGTATTGAAATTGAGGTTTCAGAGATTAAGCATCGAGATTTGGCGGGTCAGGTGGCTAAAACAATTTCAGACGTGCTTGCGATTGATAGCAAAGTTTGGAAGAAAATAGTAATCAAAGAGGCAGAATAAAAATGGTTGTTCCGATGTCACCTATTTATAATTTTGCGTACCCGATACAACAAAACCGTTTGCGATAGAACAAACCTAACATTATTCTAGAAGTAAACACCTAAAACCTTAAAAATAAATACACAATACTAAACTTCTGCTGGGATGACAAATAATAATTCGGTTCCTAAAAGACTACTATGAATCCAAACAGTTAGAAAAAAGACGACTCGTTTTTCTTATGGGAAAACCAATACCGGACTACTTTGACAAATCACTCATAAAATCTGAACAAAAAGGCTTCTATGAACAACAAAAAACAAGCCCAATGTGGCAACAACTATTCAAATTCATATCTTCCTACTGTGCAAGATTCAAAAAAGTGCTTGCTGTAGGCTGCGGAGCATACGAGTTAATAGCAGTAAAAAACAGGGAAGAAACAATAGGCTTAGACTTATCTAAAGGTTCACTTAAATGGCTCAATCAAAATGGCTTCAAAGGTCAACTAATACAGGCAAGCTCACTAAATTTACCCTTTAAAAACGACTGTTTTGATGCTGTTTACTCAAACCAAGTTATTGAACACATGCTAAACATAGAGGGAGTCAAAAAGTTTATTTCAGAAGTAGAAAGAATGTCTAAAAATGTAATGATAATAACTCCAAACTCAGCTTACAACCGAAAAATACACGACCCAACACACTTCTTCTACTTTACCACACGAAACTTTAAGCCATTTACCAAAGGATACAAAATTTACTCAACAAATCATCCTTACAGCAAAACATTAGCGTATTATTTCCTCTATGAAAGCCCTAAACTTCAACGTTTACCTTTAATTGGAAAATACGTTGTACAATGGTTCAAAAATGTTGACTCTTCAAAAACACTAATCAACCTAAATAAGTGGCTTTGGCCAGGCGACCAGTTAGTAGCTATAAAAAATTGAAAAAGGAAGCTCACTTCAAAGCAGACTGCTATCCTTCTTGCCCTTTTTGCTTCCAGACATCAGAGGCTGATTATGCTTTTTACGAAGGCTACTGCGGCTTGATTTATGCTGCATCAAACTCAACGCCACAAGCGAACTTATTGCTATAATCGCCACTCCAATTAGTATTTCGTCACTTGAGAAAGGAAAATTAAACTCTATTGGCAAACCATCCCCGTCAACATCACCCGACCCCGTTGGTGTAGGTTCAACGCCACCGCTAGGGGTAGGCGTAGCCGTTGGACCAGAAGGCCCAGTCGGACCAGTAGCCACAGACTGCCAAACCACATCTAAAGGAGTAACCGTATAGTCAGTTATAGCCACTGAACGGCTAGTATCGTATAATCCTGAAATATTGTAGGTATGCCCCTGATTATTAGCTTCCGTATCATCAAAAGTTGATGTGGCATTAGGCTTAAGCAAACTACCATCCCTAGTAATATTAGCCACAAAATCCGAGTACGCACTACTATTCTGCAACACAGAAATAGTGAAATGCACTAAGTCACCCTGCAAAACGTTGGCTTCAGCCTTAGAAAAAGACACCGCATAAACATAAACATCATGGGTTAAGGTGAAGTTGGTTATGCCAGAAGCAGCCCAATTATTCGCGGAATCATTAGCGTAAACTTTGACGCTTACAACGTTGCCAAAAGTGCCGTTCCATGTGCCTGTTAAATTGGCTATGTAGCTTGTGCCTGAACCAGAAAGGGCAGTTTGATTAGTCGGCGTACCCGTATTATTCCATTCAAAAATAACAGTGCCCACAGCCACATTATCGCCTACAGTACAACTAAGCAAAGTAGCGTTCCCCGCCAAAGTAGAATTAGCCGTTACAATCCCAAAAGTCGGCACACTCCCATCAGTCAACGTAAAAGTTGCCGATGTACTATTCCAATTATTAGAAGTATCATTCGCATAAACTTTAGCAGTAACTTTTGAGCCTACAGTGCTATTCCAAGTTCCAACCCAAGAAGCTGCGCTCCCACTAGCCCAAGTCGTATTCGATGGCGTGCCCGTATTGTTTTGTTCAAGGATCCAGCCTGAAACAGCCGTTTCATCCGACACAGCACAAGACACATTAACGCCAGCGCCCGCCACAGTCGAATTAGCCGAAACCGCCCCAAAAGTGGGAGCAACCGAATCAGAAGCCTCAACCCCTATGTAACTATCAGCAACAACAACGCAATCAACATAAAAGCTTCTAGCAGAACCAGAACCAACAGTATCAATTAAGCCAGCTTGAAAAGCAACCACGTTATTTAGAGTAGTGCTTGTTGGTTGGTCTAATTTGGAAATAATTTTTGTTCCATTAACCCATAACTCCGCACCGCCAACAGAAACATCAGATAAAGTTCTAATTTCAATAGGATACCAAGTGTTAGCCGAAATAGCAACAGAACTTGTGGCATTGATAGTCCATCCAGTGTTATTAACGAAGCGAACAACCCAA
>JBAZEV010000101.1:0-5380 GCA_041653695.1 Bathyarchaeia archaeon | reverse complement strand
TCAATGGTAATCACTGAGCTTTCTGGCCTTCATAACACTTGGAAATAGTGAACGTCCCATCGTTAATATCCAACGATGTGTCTGCGTGTATGGCATCGTCGCCTGTGGCGATGTTGAATGTGCCACTGTTTATGATGATTACACCGTTTGAGTGAACAGCGTCATCAGAAGAACTAATTGTAAACATTCCACCATCTATGGTTACAGTCTCGGTGCCTTTCAGTCCCTTGGTGGAAACACTGTCATTTGGTGTTACACCACTACCGCCACCAGAGGTTAACGTGAATGTTCCGCCAGTTATTGAGAGGTCGGTTTGTGCTGCAACTGCGTCTCCTTGTGTGGAGGTTACAGTTATTGTACCAGCTTGAATGGTGATGTATCCTTTGGTTTGGTCTTCGGTGTTTTCTGATTTCAAGCCGTCACCAACCGAGTTTACGGTTACCAGTCCTCCTTTGATGACCAGAAAATCGTTTGCACTAATTCCATCGTCACCCGCAACAACGTCGATGTATCCGTTGTTTATTGTGACTTCTGTGCTTTTCATGCCTTCATACGATTTTGTTATGTCTATTGTTCCGCCGTTGATTGTTACCGATTTTTCTGCACGTATTGCATCATCGCCTGAGGCAACATTGCATACACCGTTGTTTACGATAACTACAAGATTAGAGTTGATGGCATCATCAGAAGAGTTGATGTTAACGGTTCCACCTTGGATAATTATGCTGACAACAGCTTTGAGTCCTTTAGTGGACAGGTTTTCGTCTGGTGCTTTGTTGCTTCCACCGCCGCTTGTTAATGTGATTGTTCCGCCTGCTATCAAAAGGTCTGTTTGCGCGGTGATAGCGTCGCCTTGCGAAGACGATATCTTGAGTGTTCCACCAGTTACGAGGACGTATCCTGCTTCGGGTTCTTGGAGGTTATCTGATTTAAAGCTGTCACCAACAGAGTTCACTGTGACGTCACCACCTTTGACAACTAGATAATCTCTGCCGCAGATTCCATCATCAACAGAAATAACAGATATTGTTCCGCTTTTAATCAGTAACCCATCGTTGCTTCGTATGGCGTCGTTAGCCTTTGCGTTTACGGTGAGTGAACCGCCACCGTAGATGGTTAGGTTGTCTTTACTGAACAGCACAGCATCGTCTTGGTTGTTTGAGGTATCAGTAAGATAGTTTTCTGTACCCTCAGCTAGGATTAGAACAGTTTTTTCTGCGTTTTCAACATAAAGGGGGCTGTTTGAAGTGCAGCTGATGCTAACGTCATTCAGAATAAGCCTAACAACCTGTGTGTCGTCGGTGTCCACGATTATTTGTCCATCAGTCAAGGTTCCACTTATGCTATATGTACCCGCAGAAGTGATTGTGATTGTGGAACTGCTGATTACTAACCCTGCGGGGTTATCAGCACTAATAGTGTTCCCGTCCAGAGTTACTGATACAACTTGGGAACTGCTCCAAACGTAGTCGCTGGAGTCGTCATGGTCATTTTGGTTATCCGCCAAGGCTTCGGATACTGTTGTGCTGGAAAAACTTGTAATTGGAGTGTATGATGGTTGGTTGTTATCGCCAGAATCATCTGGAGAGTCATCATCAGGTAATGTGTTAACGTCACCATCGGGTATGGTGCTGTTATTTACCACTGCACTGTTCGTATCTTCAACAGGAGTGGTGTTGTCGTCAATGATTGTTTGATTCATGTCATCCGTGTTATCGTTAACTATGTTATCGTCAGTCGTATCGTCGCCAGCATTGGTGCCTGAGTTTAAACTAACATAAGCCACAATTACTAACACAATAACAACGATTCCTAATAGTAACATCAATTTTTGCTTCGCCATACCAAATCACCATCATTTTCAGATTAAATCAAATACCTGAAAAAACTTTTTGCATTGTAGAAAAAATACAGATATTGTTTTCTCGAATTTGGTTCACAATAGTTGTCCTCTTTTTTCAATACATTCAGGCAGTTTAATTCAAGTCTCTTAGATTTGTTATAAAACCGTTTTCCACAATTATTCCAGAATTCTTACAAAAACCAGTTCCTCAAACAGATACTGAACACACAGAAGGCGTAAACTAAATTCGGGTAACCGAACACCCAGTCAGCGCGTTTGTTAATTCTCTGCAAAGGGCAAACTTTCCAATTGCAGCTTGTGGCTTAATTGTATCTAAAAACAGCCCACGTATATGCAGAGGTAAAAAATCATCATATTTGATTTCTAAAATTATTTTAAACTCCTCATCCACGGGCATCATGGGAACGTTTTGGTCAAAAAGCGCGATTGACCCAAGGTTCGTTTGCAAACCAATGTCAAACGTGATACGCACGTTACCAATAGAACAAACAAACGCTTCCCGACGGTAATCAACCAACGCTACAGGCCTAAGAAGACTGCAACGAGATGCACAGTAGAATTCACGCAAAAGACGACTGCTGGAGTTTGACAAAAAATCGATGTTGCCAACCAGTATTTTGTCAGCTTCTTCACGGGTTAGCTTTACCCACTGTTTGTTGATGTATTGGTTGAGTTTTGTTTTTCGTTCAAGTTTGATGAATTTGTCACTAAAGTTGTAGATACGTATCCGATACTTCTTTCTCCGAGGAACACCTGCGATTTTGTCAAAATATGCGCTGTTCTTGATGTCGTCAAAATATAGGCTCCGGATGTGGTAGCTGCCATCAGGCTCCATGTGGGGGTCGGGTTTAAGAACTGTTGCCAAGTTTTTTCTTAGAAGTTGGTATTGCATATTGTCAAGGGGATACTTCAGTTCATGCCTTAGATGTTGTTTGTTTTGTTCGGTCATTTTTGTTCAACCTTTGACCTTATTTTGCTGATAAACAACACCGAAAAAACGATGACAACAAAGATTATGGTACAAACAAAAATTCCCCAAGCCGAAGTTTTTGGACCATCAGAGGTTTTGCCGTTTTCCCATCCAGGTGTTGCCATTTCTAGGTAGTCCCAAGTTGAACTACCGTTGGGAAGCCGACCGTAAGAAACATCCTGAAGTTGTTTAGTGAATACAATAGAATCGATTAAAGTAACTCCGTCACTTGCGAACAACCCGATTTCTTCTCCGTTTGCGTTTAAACCAAAGGGCGCATGCAAAGTTCCTTGGCCGCCACTGCTGGCCCAGATTATCAGGTATTCACCGGATTCAATGGTAATACCTTCAGGAAACGCCCATTTTGTTGGGTTATTCAGGTTATCAGTAAGGAACATGCCGTTTAGGTCGATTGTTTGGTTGCTGCCGTTGTATAATTCAATCCAATCAGGTGTAGTTCCATCAGGACCCGCAATGGTAATTCCGTTGTCAGCCATGAACTCGTTAATAACTAACCCTGAAAAGCTGGTGTTTTGGTTAGAAACAACCACTGAAGCATAGACAGTAATGCAGTCAGCAACCAAATCAGGGGTAACTAAAGAACCACCACACAGAAGTACGCCAAAAAACATGTTAGCTAATAAAAACGCAGAGATTACAGCAGTTAAAGCGGTGGTTTTTCTGAAACCCAGCATTATGTTTTCATCTCCACGTTTCTACAACACCAGATTCACATGCAGTTATGCCACATCAGCATTATAGCTGACCAACGCAGCGTCCTTTACACCACGTATTTTCAGCAGGTCATCTACGGTTGCGGCGTCTTTTTCTTTCATATGGATTTCAATCATCAATTCTACGCCAGCAGGGGTTGTTGTCCTAGACCTGAGTTTGTGCTCAGGTAACGCTTTTTGTAGCTCTGATTCTGCGTCAGTTGTGTAGTGGACAACCAAAAGGTATGGGTCGTTACTACGGAAGTTTACCCGACTGAGCACAAACATGAATACACCAATTATTGGCGAACCCACAAGGGATATCATATACAATCCTGCGCCGTTGATGATTCCAACAGCTATTGCCCAGAACGTGAATACAATGTCTGCGGGGTCCTTGATTGCGGTGCGGAAACGAACAATGCTTAGGGCACCAACCATTCCCAAAGATAATGCGATGTTTGAACTGATTGGCAATGTGACAAGCGTTACCACCAACCCAGTTAACACCAGTCCAACATTGAAGTTTCTGGTGTAGATTACGCCTTTGAAGGTTTTCCGGTAAATGTAGAATACAAATATTGTAACAACAAATGTAAGAATCAGGCTCAACAACACGCGTTCAACAGTGAGTGATTGATACGCATTAGGCGGATTCAAGAATTCATCAACTAAGTCTTCGAACGTCATACACTTCATCTGATTCGTCAGTTCACTATAAAATATATTAAAGAGTTTGCCATAATTCAACCAAAATTTTGTTATAACCAAAAGGTCAATATCAATTTTAAGAGATTTTGTTAATTGTGGAATAGACTTAAATATCTATAAAAACGAACGAACATCAATCCGACGATTAGATAAAGAGAATAAAAGGTTGAAACATCAGTGAACTGCCCATACTGTGATGAAGAAATTGTTTCTGAAGACGACAAATTTTGCCCCAAATGCGGAAAACCCCTCACATTAGAAGAAATGGAAACCCCACAAACACCATTTGAGTTACCGCAAAAAAGTACCGATTTATTACCCGTAGCAGCTGTTTTGACAATAATTTCAGCCACGTTTATTGCAGCTGTTGGATTCATAGGAGCATATCAATACACATTTCTGCTTGACTATTATGGAGCAACTTATGCTTCACAGTTGATTGGATTCTTGATTTTTGGCGTTTTTGATATTGCCGCCGCCACATTTGCGTTAATTGGAGGAGTGTTTATTTTAAAACGCAAAAGGTTCAATGTTTCAGTGTTGTCGTTTGCTGTTTTAATAGCTTCAGTGGTTGTCAATTATGTAATAATCATGCAGTATGATTATTCGTTTTCAGACATCGTGATATTCACTGCAATAAGCACGTTAATACTTTCAGGTTTAAGCGGATTTTTAGTGTACAGTTCAAAGGCAGAATTTGATTAAACTTTAGGTTTTTTTGAACCAATCTGCCATTCAAACTCAGGCTAACCTTTGATAGCGGCTTGAAGTTTTTACAAAAAAGGCAGTGTTAAAAAGGGGAAAATAACGACGGTGGAAACTTTTGAAAACAGTTTTAATTCATCTCCATTGTTTTTGACCAATCGTGATGGTGATTCAAATGGGGGTCTTCGCAATCGTCTGCAGGTTTAGCTTTTGGAGTTTTGGCTTCATGAACTTCAAATGGATTTTCTGTTTTGGTGGCATTGTCAATTGTTTCAGGTAAAGCTGATAAAGGGTTTCTAAGATGAGGGAGTAGCCAAAAAGCTGAGAATCCCAATAAGCCAAATGCAGATTCTTCTTGGGGGTAAACATTCTCAGACGCGGATACAGGTAAAAATGGAAAACAAAAAACTGTAGTCG
>JBAZEV010000100.1:4107-5592 GCA_041653695.1 Bathyarchaeia archaeon | reverse complement strand
AGGTCAACGCTGTCACTCTGAATTTTAGGCAAAGCTGTTAAACAATCACCTTGATATAATGAAAGGTCTATCATGTTTTTGCCGCCAATTTTGCACTTTTATTTGCCGTTACTGAATCAGAAGCAGCGAACGCTTCTTTCTGCATCAGAAAATCCAGTTCAACCAAACCAGCCTTCAAACCGTGACGACCATAAACCGCAAGGTAACCAACACCCAGCAAAGCCCCACAGATTACGCAGCCAAAAACAACCAAAAAAACCATTTTAGCTTACCCCTTGCGTTAGTCTATATTCCCTATTTTTACGCCAATAATGCTTCAAGTAATGTCCATGCACAAAGCGCCTGCCATTATGATTAGAACTAGAAATAGGAGTACCACACCCACAAGCACAAACCCGCTTAACCCTATGCAATCTTTTTGCTGGAAGCTTGCAAAGCCAATAAGAAGCCATCTAAGCGTAAACCTCCAGGTGTTTTTTAGCGATAACGCTCCAGTGGTTTGCAACAGACATCTTTTGTCCCTGCACCCGTAAAAAAGCGATTTTTTCGGAATCATTTAGAACATGTGTCAATGTGTCTAGAAGGCTTGCCGCGTTTTCTGACTCAAAAAGCTCAAGGCAACCATAAGCTTTGTTGATGTCGCTGAAAACTTCAATGTTGGAAGCGACAACTGGAACCCCATAAGACAAGTGAAAGCGCAGAGTCAAACATTCCTTACTTGCTCTGTGGGGCAACAGTGCAATGTCAGCCGCGCACCAAACATATTCGGGAAGAGGGTAAGATTCAACAAAACTAACCCTGCATTCACAGCCAAAAGCGTTAAGCTGTTCTTTAAGATTTATGTAATAGGCTTCTGTACTTCTGTTTCGGTTGCCGCCTGCAATAAGTAAATGAGTGTTTGCTGGCAGTTTAGGCAAAACCTGAGTTAACAGGTCTAAGCCATGATTATAGGATGCAAAACCAGCCACTTGAATTACAGTTTTGCCGGAAAGCCCCAGCCGCTTTTTACATTCTTTTTTGCTTAAGCTTGCAGGGTTTTCTAGGCATCCTAATGGGGCCACAAAGATTTTTTCAGCGTCAACCCCATAAACATTAACTAGATCTGCCTTAGCTTTTTCTGTTAAAACAATCAAACGCCTAGACAAACCAAACACTAAGTTTAGCAGACGCTTCATGTAGAAACGGCCTATTTTGCCGTTTAAAACTGAAACGTCTGGCACCTCATGGACCGTTGAAACAGGCCTAACCCCACGCAGTTTTAAGCCATAATAGAAGAGGTAAGCCCCGAAATCGACAAGCTCAATTCTGCCAACTTTAAAGGCTGGAAAAACGCCTAGCGAAAACTGAACATGCACTATGCCACCGTAACCTGCAACACGCAAGCCCTTCCAAAAAAACTTTAAAGCCCCACCGGAAACCTCAACAACACGCACATCTGCCAAACGCTTAAGCTGCTCAACCAACAACTTACTGTAAACAGCTATG
>JBAZEV010000100.1:0-4097 GCA_041653695.1 Bathyarchaeia archaeon | reverse complement strand
CAGAAACCATTTTTAAACCGACCCCTTCCACAAAGGCAACTGCCACCCCAACGTATAACGTGAACCACGCAGAATCTTACGAAGCTTAAACTTCCATACTGGAACATTATAGCTGCATTCAGCACAAATCGGATAACTCTTCTTTGAAACAAACCGCCGTCTCAAAACACTGTATGATTCAGTAAGCAAGTTGCCAACTACATGCTTTAAGCCCATGTCAATGCAGCAAATTACTGTAGTGCCATCGGGGAAAACAACCATCTGAGGGTGTTCACGCCTGTAACACCAGCCGGCACCGCTACGAGTTTTAGCTATGCCTCTAGCCGTAGTTTCCCGATTGTTAGTTGCAAAAAGATCATTCATCACGCTAGTTACTGCGTTACGGAAATACTTGAAGCCTGCAACCAAAGCCTTACGATACAAATCATCGTCTGGAGCAACAAAATTTGTTCCATCCGGAATATGAATGAAAACACAGCATGGTTTTGTTTCAGCCACAGCCCTAATACTTTCAACAGACGCATTAACCAAAGTTGTTTTTACGCCAAACTGAAAACCCTTATCCCTCGCATATTGAGCCATCCGAACAAAATCTGGATTAACAAAAGGCTCAGTTAAACCAGCAAAATCCAAGTAAACAGTTTTTGGCACAGACACAAGTATCTTTTTGAAATCTTCAAAACTCATCATTCGCTTAGACGATTTGTAAGCTTTATTCAAAACCTCTTGAGGACAATACTTTAGGCAACTGTTCGGGCAACCTACAGCAACAGCTATTTCTAATAGTTCAACATACTCAAAATCTCTAAGCGACACAGTGATTACGCCTCCAATACGGATCACGCCAACAACGATAACGGTACATGAAACTGCGCTTCCAAGACTTGACTTTAAGCCAAAAACGCATAAACTAAGACTCCCCCTCTGGATAATTAGGCAAATCAGGCTGCTTAACGATAAAACCCTTACATTCATAAGCCCATCCAGAATCAGAATTTAAATTTTCAAAATTTCCGCCTGGATAATAACAAGCAGACGTATGGAATCGCCCACAGTTGCCACATATCCGTTCTGTGGGTGAATACTCATTTTGTTTTAAAAGTGGTACAGTTGGTGCGTCAGGTACAGGTGTTTGAGCCTTGATTATTTTATTAATATTTTCTTTTAAATTATCTGTGTTGTTTTCTGCTGTACCAACTGTCCCAAGTGTACCAGTTTGTAATTGTGACTGTTGTATATCATCTTCTTCTGGTATTTCTAGAGGCGGTTTAAGGTCTATTCCTTTCCATACACGTTCTTGTTTTCCTAAAATTCTGGTTTTTGTGTCCTTGATTTTTGGAGTATTCCGTAATCGGTCAAAAAGTTTCTTTTTGTCAGCTTGAAAGATTCCATAAAACGCGCAGTAATCCATGTAGTCTTGCGCTATTTTTTCACGTTCAATGTACTTGTTTGGGTTAAAAATTAATCGTTCGTCTGTCCATGCTGCTATACTGTCGCTTGCTCTTTCAAATTCTATCATCATTTCATGCTGGGTTTTTGTTAGTGTAAATTTACGGTTGTCTAATAGTCTTTGTAGTCCTTTTATCATCCAGTTTAGAATGCCGCTTCTTTCTTCTGGATCATCTAGCCAAGTTTTTTCTATGTTTTGTATTTGGTTTTTGCCTTCAATGAATTCAGCTTCCCATTTTATTACAATTATACGTTCTTTGAATGCAGTTGTGTTGTCTCTTACTCGTGGATATTTATTTCCTAAAATGTAAAATTTGGCTATACTTCTGAAACCAATGCGTTTTTGTTTACATTTTACTTCTGCGCTGATAAAGTCATTTCCAGTTAGTTTTTTGAAGAGTGGCGTTTCTAATTCGTTTTTGGTAGTGGGTTCGCTTGAGATGTTTATTAGTTTGCCATATAGTTGGCTTTCTGCAAAGTTTCTTTCTCCGTTTAATGCTTGGATGGGGATGTGTTCAACGTTGTTTTCTCCGAGTATTTTTTCCATAGTTGTTATAAATGTGCTTTTCCCATTGCGGCCTTCTCCGATGAACCAGATTGATTTATGAAATGGCATGCTTGGTAGTAGGTTATATCCAGCGTATTCTTGAAGAGTTACTATATTGTCTTTTGTTTGTACTTCTGTTAGCCATTGTTTAAATTTTTGGCAGTCTGCAGTTTTGTCATATTTAACTTGTAGTTTGAAGGTGAAGATTTGTTCTGGGGTAAAATCGGTTAGTATTCCAGTGTCTAAGTCTAAAAGACCGTTTAAAACTGGTATAGTGCCTGTGAATTTGTTGAATTCTGAGCGGTCAATGTAGCTGTGCCATTTTAAATGTTCTATTATTTCGTTTACGTTGTGGATTGTGGCTTTTGCTCCAAGGGTGTTCTCAAGCATTGTTTTTATAATGTGTTCTGCTGGTTTGTAGATTCCTTCAAAGAAGTAATGTAATTCTTCAGTGTCTGTTGGAGTTTTGAAGATGAATTCTTTTTTGAAGGCTTCTATTATTGTGTCTATGTCTATTCTTTCATGTTGTGTAAGTGGGTTTGATTCTTTGTTGCCAAAGGTTAAATCAATCATGTAACCTGTAGTTGGGTTCCATTTTTGCGGGTTGATTTTGTCGCTAATTTTGTCTTTTCGGCTTAGATGTCCTAGCATGTTTGTTATGTAGTCAGCTCGTTCAAGTTTGGGTCTATACCTATATTTTTTTATGATTGCGACTGCTTCGCCTTCAGTGAATTCCCAAAAGAGTAGTTTGGCAAGTGTTGCCATGTCTGCTTCGCTAGGGCTTGGTAGATTAGCGTTTTTGTTATTTAGTAATTCGTTTAGTTTTTTGTCTCTGTTTCTTATATCATCTATGGTCCAACCGTGTTTGTTTCTGCATGAAAATTCCGTGTTCAATACTTCTGGGTTTACTTCTATTGTTTCGGTTGATGGGATAAAGTCTTCTGGTAAATCTTTTTTGTGGAGTATGGCTAGTGGTGACGGGTCTATTATATGATATAATCCGTTTCCACTTTCGTTTTTGTCATCATCACAAGGCACATAGGAACCTGGTGCTAGAACATATTGCCATTCTGCTCTTGCTTCACCACATTTTGCTAAGCTGTTTTTTCCAACTGCGTTTTCTACGTCACCGGCGTTTTGGAAGTACATGTGGAGTTTGCCGTTTCTTGTTTCGACTGTTAGAGTTTTTATGTCAAGTTTGAATTTATCTGGGTTGTCTAAGTCGATTATTACTAGCCAATCGTTTGCGACTACTCCAACGTTTTTGCCTTCTTTTAGGCGGTTTAATGCTTGTTCTGGTGTTAGATGGTATTGTGGGGTTTTCCAGCTTTCACCTGCTGGTATATCTGGGCGTTTTCCACTGGAAATGATGGGGATAAAAATGGGTATTTGAGGAATTAGAGAAAGGAACTTTGAGAATTCTTCAGGAGAAGTTTTTAATGCTGTTAATTCAGTCATTAGCATAACTTCCTCACAAAAAGACGTTTTGGTTTTGTTATTTGCCCCATGATGTGTTTTGCGTCTATCTCAATAATTCGGGGGTAAACATTGATTCTTGTTGATTTATTATAAACTTCAAATTTTTTGGGAGATACAGGAGACTTATGGAAAATTTCGATAATAGTTACTATTTGACCTTTGTAACCTATTGCTAAATCAGCAATTCCAAGTAAATCTTTTTTATCGAACCACTTACAACTTAAACATTGACAATTTTTCATATTCTCTCTATAGTTGCAATATTCAATTCCTTCGTTATCTAATCCAAAAGTATAGTTCGTGCAACCACAGTCTGTATTATGGTTTTCATCTAAATAGTAGGGAAAACAAGATGTAATGGGGTATTCAAGCTGTATTAATTGGGGATTATATCCTATCGTTGATTTCCATTGTTCACCTGTTTTTTCTTCAATAAACATTATTTCATTATTGATTGGCTGTTCGTATCCTGCCCATCGTTCAGTTAACCATTCATATAGTAATTCTTTTGCCGCTTTATGCATGAATGATTCGTTTCCTTCAAAATTTTGGAAAACATTCTTGCATTGCTTTTTCTTTTCGCGGAGAACAAATTCATCGATCATTGGTTGAGGCATTCCTC
>JBAZEV010000099.1:0-5721 GCA_041653695.1 Bathyarchaeia archaeon | reverse complement strand
TTTCCCACTGCACGACTAGAAGCTAAAGTGTATTTTCCAACGTTAGCGCCCACATCCAAAACTGAGTCGCCAACACAAGGCTTAAAGTAACGTTGCATAAACGGTTCAAACTCGTCACGAACAATGCCTAAACCTCCATAGTCTAATACACGAAACTTTAAACCGTCAACCTTCACCCATAAACCGCGACAACACCAAGCAGCCAACAAGTCAAGAAAACCGTCAAAACGTTTAAAATGCACACGTAAATGTTTAGGGACACTTTCAAAGATGGCTACACCAAACAAGCCAACCTTTGCTTTGAAGCCGCAACCCAGCGGTATCATTCTGAAACGTGTAAGGTTTTCACGCGCATAATCTAATTTAAAAATCCTCCACATTAAAGAAGCCCCTTTTGCTGTTCTTTCGGAAATTTTAAGTCAGCCCAAACATGAGGATTAGCCTTTGCAGAAGCAAAATGCCCAGCGCACAATCCTAAAGTCTGTTTTTTGGGAACATACAAGCCTACCCCGATAGCTGGTTTACCACAGTTTTTGAAGCCACACTTGTTAACTGACACAGCTTTAGTCCAAGTAACACCAAACGTGTCAAGTTGAAAACTGTTATTTCCTGGTCCATGCCTTAGATTGTATTCTTTTAATGCGTTTTTTACAGTTACGTCAAAAGTCCAGCCTTCACGTTTCATTATAAAATCTGTTTCACTGAGGATTTGCTCTATATCATCGCCTGAAAGACGTAATGTTCTTGTGTAGGTTTGTTTCACTTGCATTTTTTTTGACACACTGCCTATTACTATGAAAGCTGGTTGGTTGGTGCGCACCAGATTATACTACTTTTATTTATTATTCCGTCCCGTAAGTTAACGAAGGAATTTTATATTTTCTAGAGCGATTTTTTTGGTTGGTTGGTGCTCACGAACTAACCAAGTTCTGAAATGCCAGAGGCTTGTTCGAGTAAAACACCTTCGTTTGTTTTTCTGAATTTTTTTTCGCTTGAAGCTTTCTTCGATTGTGATAAGTTTGTCTGTTTAATGCAAGCCGCCTTTTTTCTGCGCATTCAGGGTAGTATAGTGGTTTGCCTCTGCCGTCTGGTGAAAACTCTGTTTTGCATTGTAGGCATGTTTGTTTGTTTTTGGTTTTTTTACTGTGTCGTTGAGGTTTTGGGCAGATTATGGTCATTTTTTGTGTACCTCTTTTAAGATGTTGTCTGGGCATGTTTCTCTTACATTACACGTTAATTCGGGACAGTGGTTGCAGGTTGCAGGGATTTTCTGCATTTAGTCGTGTGCCTCCCGTGACCCGCTGAAATCTTCTGGTTGGTTCAAACAGTTTGGGCATCTTTGTTCGTCAATAGTGAGGGATAAAAAGCGAACAAGGTCTTTGGTAGAACCACAATATTTACAGCATCCTTGAGGATTCATTGATTTAGATGCCCTCCACTGTCATTAGCGCCTCGTGTGCCTCGTCAAATTTGACTGGTGGTTCTTCATGGATGTAAACGTAAACTCGCCAGCGTTCAGTTTCAGTGTCAAAACGTAGTTTGGGTTTGTGATTAGAATTAGTGATGATGTCAAAGCCTGAAAGTTGTATAGCCTTAATTATTTCTTTGATGACTTCTTGGTTTGAACCTTCGATTTTAACCATGACTACGTGAGGTGATGGTACATGCTTTTTCGGTGTTGATATGTTATCGTTCAACAGTTAAGCATCCTCCGTTTTCGCTTGACTAGAAAGAAACCCAATAGTTTCGCAAAGGTCACATTCATGCGTAATAAACGGATTAAGCCGACACCGCAAACAACCCAAATGCTCTTTCAATGTTGGCATTAGTTTAGTGCCTCCTCAAGCTTAAGACACGCAAACAAGGCCACGCCAGCCGCTAAACAGTGAAGCCACAAGAACCATGCAACCAAACGATTCATACAATTACCTCTATTCTATCTATTCTTTGGTCTAGTCTTTTTGGCAAACTTAGATTCTCTAAAATTTGCGGTTCGCCGTCATAGGCAATTATGAGGTTGTTTTTGTATAGGTCTAAGATTGAAAAACCAAGAAAACCTACTGTGCTATGTTCCTTATTTTTCCCTTGACTTGGCTTAATTAATCCTTGACCGCATACCTGTTTTAGACGGCGGTAATCGAAAACCATCCAAAAGTTTAGCTTATGCAGTTCTGGCGGTCTTTGTGCATAAGCGTAAAAGTAGTAATAGTGGGGATCTTTAACGTCATGTTGCCATTCCTTATAGTCAACAGTAAATTCTGCAAGCCACAGGTATTTTTTATCTCTTGTTCTGACACCAAAACCGAATGAAAGGTTTATTTTTCTATCATAACCTTGCTGGTCTAGTGGGTGCGGTTGTCCATTGACTTGTGTTTCATAGTTAATTATGGTTGAGAGTTCTTTTAGTAAAATCTGGTTTGCGTCTCTGCTGTATTCTTTTGAGAATGCAAAGTCATCTTTGAAGGCTTTACCGTATCTGACTTTATAATCGTCTGTTGCCATTAGCGAGCCACCTTTCTAAAAACTAGCAGAGTGTCGTAGTTTTGGATAGTCCATTTATTTTTAAGCGCCCTTGCTGAAACTAGGCCCCAGTTTCCATGTGCCGAACTAGCGTGTCCTGCAGCGTCACCGACAATAGTTATTATTTTATCCCACAGAGAAGCGAAAACATTTTGTCCAATGAGGCTTATGTCAGCTTCCATGTCGATTACCCCGCTTTCTCTTTTGTTACCGATTAATACGCAAAGGTAACCACTTGGTTTGAGAACTCGTTTAAATTCAGTAAACGATTTTTCTACGCGATTAAGAAACTCTGGGTATTCACAGTTGCTTAAGTCCTGTGGGTTATCGCTGTAACGCCACATATCCCAGTATGGATAATGACAGAAAATTAAATCAACAACATCGTTTTCTAATGGCAACTTTGTTGTGTCGTATGCTTGAATGTCATCTCTTCGCGGTGTCAAATCGTACGCTGTTATTTGGTTTTTGTTAAAGCCTAAACTAACAGCTACGTCTATGAATGTGCCAGAGCCAGACATGGGGTCAAGAATTTTCTGGTCGAGTGTAAATGGCATTAAGTAGCGTCTTAAGCATTGGTCTATTATTGTGGGGCAGCAGTTGCCTCGGAAGTCTGCAGAACCGTATCCTTCTGGTCTGCGTTCGGATAATTGCCAAACGTTTGTTGGGAATAGTTCTTGTGGTAAGTTGTCGGCTGTTTTGGGGATTTGCAGTTTTAATGGTATGGTGTTATGTTCTTTCTGTTGAACTTGTTTGAATGCTTCAAAGATTGAGGTTTCGTTTTTTCTTACTTTTTCTTGTAGTTCTGGAGATGCTTTTTCAAGTATCGTTTTGGCACGATAGTAAGTGGTTGGTGATAGTCCAACGGTTTTAGCAGCTTTGTAAACCGACTCATTTTCATGTTTACTTTCAACTTTCCCTTCAATTGGTGGGAATGTTTCTTCCATTAAATCAGTTCTAGCGCCTTGCCTTTGTTTTGCTCGTTCAGCCTCAATCTTTTCAACCTCCATACCTAGCCGTGCAGCATCCAACGGGTTTAGCTGTCTGCGCCTAAGATTAGCCTCAACAACAAACATGCGTTCAGAGAGCTTATCCTCAAACTGTTTAACTTCAAAATCGGGTTCTATCTCTAACTCTTGACACACTTTATACCTGTTGTGTCCATCAAGAACCTCCATGTCAGCGTTAACAGTTATGGGAAAGTGCTGTCCATCAATTTGAATAGAACGCTTTAAGGCTTCATACTCTTCTTTCTCTAGTGGTGGTAATAGGCTTTCGTATTCTGGGTTTATTTTCAAAAGCAAAGTCTGAGTCATCTAGTCCATGCCTCCCACTCTTTAGTGTCTAAAACGCCGAATGCTTTCTGATTATAGTCTGGCAAACTATTGGCTCTACCCTGCTTTTTAGGAACGCAAAACCTCATTTTAAGAAGCCTCCAATGAACCTGAATCGACAAGATGAACAGTGCCATCCAAACAAAACACGAACTCGCCTTTCTGCACCAAAACAAACCGTTTTTGGCACAAACGCATTTGACCGCAAGCATCGCAATCTCTGCTTAACATTGCGGCTTCTCCCATGCGTTGAGTAACTCGCTGATTTTCGCAAGGCACTTTTCTGGCGCGGTGTAAAAGAAATGTGTGGGTTTAGTGTCGGGAACAGTTATTAGGTAGCCGTCTTTGACAAACTTGATTTTAACTTCACTCACTAAAAGTGTGCCTCCATTGTTTGTGTAAGCCGTTTCAAGCCACGCAGAAAACCCCGCTCCAACTCCACGCCAACACATCGAGATTGAGAACGCCACCAAAAATGGGTGCATTCACGCAAAAACGTTTTGTGAAGTAATAATGCAAGCTGGCGTATCACTGGCTTTCGTCTCCTTTAGCAGCTTGAAACGGCGTTACTTTTCCAACTTCAACTTTTGGATGATTAAGTAAGTCTGGAACTAAATTGTGCAGTAGCTTGACTTCGCTTAATGCTTTAACTAAATCGTTGAATGCTTTGGGGCATCCAGCGTCACAAATGGTTAATTGGCAGTCGGGGCAAACCAAGGTTTAAGCCCTCCGTTTTCGGTAGCGTACCCTGTGATTTTGGCAGTTGCTAATTTGGCAAAAAGCAGTAACGTTTGGCTTACCGTTTAATGTGGACTTACATTTTTTAGCTCTGCAAAAAGTTATTCTGACAAGCAGTTTAGGATGCTGACGATAATAGCCGATGCAAGAATGCAACCCTTTAAGCCTCCACCGTTTTTATTGGTGCTTTAATATCGTTAATCGCAAACTCGCCAACCCATGCGCCATCAATCTTTTTCAACGTTGCCATGCAACGCTCACACAAAGCCAAACCAGAGATAAATTGAGATTCAAAAAGAGGCTTATGACCAATCAAATCACAAATGAAAACCTCTCGAAGTTTCCAAGGTAAATTAATTGCCCAACGCTTGTTCAAGCTTTTAAGCCTCCGTTTTTATTGGGCATTTTACGTGCCTGTAAACTGTGCGCTGTTGTGGAGTCCAGCCCTGCCGTGAAACATTCACCGTGACGACGCGGCTTCTGTACTGTTCGCCTATGTGGATTATTCCGTTGCATTTTTCGCATGGGCGTTCTGTGTTTTTGGCTGTGTGGATTTTGGAATTTTGTTTGTTTTGCCAGTATGCTTCTGCACGTTTTTTCTCTGCTTGTAGTTCCATGTCTTGCTGTTGCAGTTTTTCAAGGTCAGCTTTTCTTTTAGCTTCAAACTGTGCAATCATTTCAGGCGTTAAGTCTGCTAAAGTCAACGGTTAAACCTCCTCTAGACTTTTGACTATCTCATCAAAATGTTCTTTACTGCAAGCGTGAACATCTGCAAAAGCGATACCGCCAAATATGGGAATTTTGGCGTGATATGTCGCTTCTTTTTTGCAACCTACTTGATTGCATTTTGGCATGGTTAGGCGCTCCGTTTCTTGTTTTCTATGTACGCAAGCATCTTGACTATGCAACCATAATTTCGGGCTTCACCAAAACTCAGTTTTTTACTGGACAAAATTTAGACCTCCTGTTTACCAAACTTTTTACCGTACTTTTTTTTCCAATTCCTAGCGTTGAAGGTTTTAACGCCTTTCAACTCAAGATTTAAAGCATCAAGCATTTTGGCAGCGTCTAAGCCGTTACTGTAAGTTTCAAACGGTGAAGGCGCGGTAACATCGATGGTGACTGGTTC
>JBAZEV010000098.1:0-5815 GCA_041653695.1 Bathyarchaeia archaeon | reverse complement strand
AACAGCGGCACAAAACGGGTCAGTGCCCATCGCCAACAAACCCCCAACAATACCCGACAAAACATCGCCCGTACCACCGGCAGTCATCGCGGGGTTTCCAGTAAAATTCAGTTTAACATCTGTGCCATCTGTAATAACGTCAACAGCGCCCTTCAATAGAATCGTACCCCCAAGCTTACGCGCCATCTTCTGAACCTCAATCACCTTATCATCCAATGCAGTTGGTAGCTTGGTTCCAGTTAAAAGTTCATACTCCCTTGCATGCGGCGTAAAAACCAGCGGAAAACTAACCTTTCTTCGGAACTCCCCAAACGCCTTAAGACCATCAGCATCCAAAAGCAGCGGAGTCTTTGCCTTCTCCAGATACTCAATTATTTCTTTAGTTGCCTGCTTAGTTTCAGGGTGCAAACCCAAACCTGGACCCAAAACAACCGCCGAAGCAGAGTCCATGTGCTCCTTAAGTTCAGCCACGTTAGCGGGGTTAAGGTGTTTTCCTTTCAGTTTTATTGTAATCAACGCAGGCGACATCGACGAAATTGCCTGGGCCGTCTTTTCTGGAGCCGCAACCAAAACAACGTCTACTCCTGTGCGAAGCGCAGCCAACGCCGCCAATGTTGGTGCACCAGAAAAGGTGTCGCTTCCGCCGATGATTAACAGTTTTCCGAAGTTTCCTTTGTGTGCGTCTGGGTTGCGGGGTTTTAGTGCTAAGGTTACGTCTCCGGGTCCGGTGAACTGTTCAAACTCTGTGGGTAAGCCAATGTTTTTTACTACTATTTCTCCGGTGTATGCTTTGGCTTTCAGTAAACCAGGCTTAGATTTATAGAAAGTCACCGTTAAGTCCGCTTTAACTGCGGTGCCCAAAACCTCGCCCGTGTCAGAGTTTATGCCCGTGGGAACATCCACGGCAACGCGAAATGATTTCAGGTTGTTAATTTTCTCAACAATCTGCATGATTGGTGCCCGCAGTTTGCCTGTTGAACCTGTTCCAAGTAAAGCATCCACAACAACGTCTGCTTTAACGTCTGGAATAAGTGTAGAGTCCTTGATTTCACATATGGGGATACGGTTTCTGAGCATTTGAAGAGCAACCCAGTTCTTCTGCGCTGATTCATGTCCGATACTAGATGCGCGGGTTGCCAGTATGACCTGTACTTTGAAACCCAAGCAGGTCAAATAACGTGCAGCAACAAAGCCGTCGCCTCCGTTTCCGCCTGAGCCACAAAAAATTGCCACTTTGCAGTTTTTTGGGTTAAACCGTGAAGCGATTTCCTCTGCGATGTTTCGTCCAGCCGCTTCCATAAGCTGTAACAAAGAAACTCCGTAATACTCCGCGTTAGTTTCTATAGCCCGCATCTCATGGCTGGTTACTGTTTCATTTTTCAATCCGCAAACCCCAACACATACTTGAGTCTAGACTACTTTTGGGTGTTACGGTTATTTCTCTTTTTCATGAAACAACCCAAAAAATGGGGATTCTAGTTTTCGTCTGTTTTCTTTTCTTGGCAGTCCAACCAACTGAACTTGTTGTGCAACGCTTTAGGGTAATACTGTTTCCAGTCAAACTGAACCTTTTGTCCCCACTCGTAGTAAATGCGGGGGTCAACGTAACTTTTCAGGGACGTTGAAATGTTATAGTCGCGGGTTTCTTCCTGAACCGTTATCTTCAGTTTCATCTGTTCGATGGCTGCGCTGTCTCTTAGTTTTCGGTTTTCTAAGCTTTCCTTGAGTTTCTCTAACCGCTCTGCCTGTTTGGTTTTCATGGTCTTAATACGCTGTTTCTGAGTTGTCACGGCTGCTTGCTGTTTTTTCAAACGTTTGGTCAATGTTTCGGTGTCTTTTACTTCGTTTGCTGTTGATTCCAGTTGCTGTTTAATAGTTTCAAGAGTTGTTTCTGCTGCCTTCAAACGTTCTTCTTGTTTTGCGAGTTGTTGCTCATGCCTTTTGGTGGACTCTTTTATTTTCTGTTTAATCTTTGCTTCTGCATCTTTTGCGCGGTTGTTCAAAGCCTTGAGGCGGTCTTTCTTGTTTTCAAGTGAAGACTTCCACGATTTCGAGATTGTCCGTTTGTGGTTGCATACTTTTGCGGCTTCAAGGTTTGCCATGGTGGCAACATATCTTTTGATGTATTCTGGTTTTTCTGCGTCTATTGATGTTTTGTCCAGTTTTGTTTTCACTGCATCGGTAGCATAAAGGGTTCGAAAAACCTTAGCTGACAGTCCTTTCATGACCTCGTCCAAGAATTCGCTTACTTGGCTGGAACCTACTCCATCGAATAGTGCAGACTCGGTGTTTGATGAGAATTCTTTTAGGTTTTTGATTACCAAATCTGGCAGTTTTGTGGTAAAAATGTGGGGAACGCTGTCTTTTCCCAAAAAGTTGAACGCAACCGTGCCGTCGCCGTTAATTTGGATATGCTCCTTCCGCAGTGTGGATGCACCTACTGTGTCGGCTTCGTCGGGGTCTTTTTCGTCGCCGACCCTGATTTTCAGTTTATCTATCAAGAAACATACAGTCGCAATTTTTCTGCGTCGCAGGTCGCCTGATTCAAGGTTTACCAGAATATGTTTTTGGACCTTGTGCAGGTTCTGTTTGAAGTCTGCGGCTTTGTCAAATTTTTCGATTTCTTTTTGTTGCTTAAAACTGCATGAATCAGAAAACCACACATACTTCATTTTACTGCTCAGTTTGTCTTCCCAGCGGGCTACCCAGATTGCTTCGGGTTCCCAGACAATATCCTTCCAGTTGCCTTCAGGTCTGGGTGCATCGTCAGAAAGATTAAGGATGATGTCTGTTTTGCGTGGTCCCTCCTTCCATTTCCCACGCATCGGATGCTCCCCTCGTCCCATGAATATGGAACTGGGTTCCGCAACGTAGTTGGCAAGCTCCATTTTTTCGCCGTCAACATACGCGTAACCATATTTTTCTTTGTTAGCTTCTCTGACTGTTTTTCGGTCTGCTGCTTGCTGTTTCTTTTCTTCTTTTGGGATATTCTTTTTGTATTCACGTTCCTCTTCCACAAGGGTAACAATTTTTGAAAAATCTACATCACCAGGTTTGACTGATGTGCCCAGTTTTTCTGAGAAATCTGCATGGAAGTTTTTGGCGAAAACCTTGTCGTCAACGTACGGGGTTCCAACTTTTTTTGCCCACGCTACCGCCATTTCTTCTTGTTCTGTGGTTAGTTCTGTTTCTTTGCCTTTTACTATTACTGTCAGTCCTTTTCCTGTGTATTGTTCTGGAACAAGGACGCCGTTGTGGTGAAGACTTTTCATTGGTTAACATCGCCTGAGTTGTCTGTTATACGTTAAAAAAACAAACTTTAAGTTTTCTGTTTTTAACCTTAGTGTGTTCAACCAAAGGACAAGATTTAACACTTTAGTATAGAACGGTAAACTAAGACTTGAGGATAAAACGATGACCACCAACGACCTTTTGAAGATACGCACCGTAGCCGATTACCAATTTGGCAAAGGTGTAGGCGAAAAACTGTTTCCGGACAACGTAACTGTTGTTTACTCTAAAAACACGGGAAAAATACGATACATCTACTTAAACGACCAACTACTGGCGACTCTTCGTCCAACAACTGGGCTGTTCATTTTAACCATCGCGGGCGCAAAGCATATGATGCGTGAAGTAAATTCTCCGCGGTTATGGGTGAAACTTGAAGACTACGCGGAACCGTTTGTGGCAAAAGGTCGAAGTGCATTCGCAAAACATGTAGTTGATGCAGACCCCGAGATACTGCCAAAAGAGGAAGTAATCGTGGTTGACCAAAACAGCAATGTTCTGGCGGTTGGTTGGGCGTTGTTGACTGGAACAGAAATGAAAGCGTTCAACCGCGGTATTGCTGTTCATGTTCGCCGTGGTGTTTCAGAAAAAAGTTAAGAACACCCTTGAATGAGTATAGATGGAAGGTTACAGAAAATGCGACGGAAAATGAATCCACGAAACACGAAACGGATGATGCAACGCATGGGCATGAACATGGGAGAAATGCCCGACGTAGAAGAAGTCATTTTTAAAACAAGTGAAAAAGAAATCGTTGTAGAAAACGCCCAAGTTGCAGTTATCGATATGGGTGGACAAAAAATCTTTCAGGTAACTGGAGAAGTAAGCGAACGCGCACTGCAAACACAATCCGCTAAACCTGCCATCGCCGAAGAAGACGCACAACTGGTTGCAGACCAAACCGGAAAAAGCCTAGAAGACGCAAAACGCGCCTTAGAATCCAGTGACGGTGACCTTGCTAAAGCGATTTTGTTGCTTCAAACAGGCGGTTAGCTGTTAGTACTGGATGCCTTTTGTGGTAACAGACTCTTTTGGGTGTTTGAGGTCTTTTACTTCAATAACAAAGTCAGCCCTGTTTACCAACTCTTTAGGAGCATAACGCCCAGTTATTACCACATCGGTTTCTTTTGGAACAGCATCCAAGAACTCTAAAACATCCTCAACCTGTAGCATGTTGCAGTGAACCGCCAGATTCACTTCATCCAAAACCAGCAACTGCACCTTTTTGGTTAAAACCGCCTTTCTGGCAAACCGTAAACCACGTTTACACAGTTTTTTATCCTCATCCGTTAAGTTGTCGAGTCCAATCCAGCCTTTTCTGCCAAACGGGTGGATTTCGTAGTATGGTTCCAGCTTTTTTCTTACCTTGTATTCGCCAGTGTTTTTCCACCACTTCAAAAACTGTATGATTACAACCCTGCGTTTATGACCAACAGACCTTAACGCCAAACCTAACGCGTTTGCCGTTTTGCCTCCACCCGTTCCCGTGTACAGGTAAATGTAACCCAATTCTGTTCCCCCAATAAGTGATAACAAAATATTGGAACATACATCTGTGTGTAACAATTTATGTTTAATCCACGAAGTGAAAGAAAGTTTTAACACCAGTTTAATGTGTATATTTGAAGTAAACTCCTCTTGGGGAAACTGGATGAACACTAAAATTGAATCTTTTGCCGACGACTACGGACCTGAAAAAATACTACAAGTCTACGACCCAAAAACTGGAATGCAAGGCGTTTTGATTATCGACAACACTGTTTTGGGTCCAGGAAAAGGCGGAATCCGAATGATGCACACCGTAACAACAGACGAAGTATTCCGTTTAGCCCGAACAATGACCTGGAAATGTGCCCTAGCAAAAATTCCGTTTGGAGGAGCTAAATCTGGCATAATTGCTGACCCAAAACAGATTACCACAGAAAAAAAGATGCAACTAATCGAAGCGTTTTCACGTGCCTTACGCCGTGTTTGCCCAAGCCTGTATGTTGCTGCGCCAGACATCAACACTGGCGAAGAAGAAATGGCCGTTTTTGCAAAAGCAAACGGTTCCATGAAATCCGCAACCGGCAAACCCGCACACCTATGCGTCAAACCAGGTGTAAAATGTGGGATTCCTCATGAGTACGGTTCTACGGCGTTGGGTGTGGTTCAGGCAGCGTTTACGGCAGCAAACTATGTGGACGGTTTTGACCTTGACCACGCATCTGCTGCGGTGGATGGTTTTGGGAACGTTGGCTCATTTGTGGTTGATTATTTATCCCAGATTAACGTGAAGGTTGTTGCGGTTTCTGATTCTAAAGGCTGCATCTACAATCCTGATGGGTTGGACTACAAGAAACTGTTAGATGTAAAAACAAAAACTGGTTCAGTAATTAACTACCAACCTGCAAAGGTGTTACCCAACAAAGACCGTTTCGGGTTGCCTGTGGACATGCTTATTCCAGCGGCTCTTCCAGACGTTATAACCGCCCAAAACGTGGAGCAGGTTAAAGCAAAGCTGGTTGTTGAAGCCGCTAACCTT
>JBAZEV010000097.1:0-5896 GCA_041653695.1 Bathyarchaeia archaeon | reverse complement strand
TTGCCTGTGGTGGTGAACTCAAAGTTTAAAGTGCTTGATTCAAGCGTGCTTGACTCTTCAGGACTAACAGAAGAAACCTCAGTAACATAAGTGAAGGTTGGCGGTTCGCCATTATCAAGCGTTAAGTAATGCGGATAAGCATAAGGTTCATAGCCTGCTATACTCCATGAAGCGTTAACCTGTGTTTCAGCCCATGAAGCCGTAACATTTCGGCTTGCATCAATTAAATAGTAGCCAGAAGTCATCGTTGGAGTTGACAAACCACCTAACGCACCCCAAAAATAAAAGTTTTTCAGATGCCAAACTTCGCTATCAACATAATCTTCTTCAAATATTTGCATATTTAGATACGTCGTATCAATAGTATTGTTAAAGAAAACTCCGCTACCACCGCCAATTTGAAAGATTCCTTTGTTTGCGGCTGTGCTATTATTTGTGCCAGTATAAGTTTGATTACCCAAGATGTTATCATAGATTTCTGCACCTCTACCGCCAGCCCTGCCAACTTCAGAGTCACGTAAACCATGAACATCTAAACTATACGTTCCCCTAAAATCCTCATTTATGATGTTACGGCGAAAAACATAGTAGCCGCCATGCCCCGAAGCCACACAATGCCGCCACTTACTGAAATAACAGTCTTCAATAAACGTGGTATAATTAGTGTATTGCCCTAAAACTGTACTGTCTGAATCATACGGTATAGCAACTTCACCTGCTAAATGATAGGAACGCTGAACACTTACGCCATAACCAACATTACCGTTAGCGTAATTGGCTAAATCGTTAATTCCAGCAGTATTATAAATTTTGCAGTGGTCTATAACTCCACATGTGTAAGAGTTTTCTTCATAATAAAGCGGCATGTTAATTGCTCCGCCAGCCAAGTTTTCAATAACGCAATGGTCTATACGGAAATCAGTTAACCCGAAAACTTCGATGCCTTTTGGTGTATCAGTGTTTGATTCATTAATAGTTCTGTAACCTACAAGTTTTATGCCGCTGAAACGAATGGTTTTATTTGTTCTTGAAACGTCAAAATTGAATAAGGAAAATCCGCTTCCACCTCTGCCAAGATTAAACATTAAAGAATAGTTGCCTGCATTCTCTGCACCTGTATAAACCGAATAGGGCATTCTCAAAATGGTTTCAAATGTCTGTGGTATGCCTTGAGCATCAAGGTTACTGTAGCCTGCACCCATTGGGTAAACTCCATCAGTGATGTTTGCGGCAGGATACTTGTTTAATGCTTGCTGAGTGCCATTCCAGAAATCCCAAGTACCGCCTGGAATATACAGGTGTCCAAGAGTGTATTTGCCGTTGTTTTGTGGATACCAAACGTTATGTGCTACTATGGCATCATTAGCCGCTTGAATATCCAACACGTTACCGCTCGCTGCAACCACGTAGTAAACGGTTTGAACCGTCAAGTTTTGCCAATCACTGGCATACTCGCCTGATGTTGTGTTTCCGTTTATTCGCCATTGAACCGTACAATTATCGTTTGGCAGGGTTTCAGTGAAGCTCGAGGTGCCATTGCCTGTGAACTCTGTTGCTGTGCCGTTAACCATTGTGGTTGTTATGTTGCTTTCAAACCAATGGTAGCCGTTTGATGCATTAGTGGTTCTTGTAGCTGAAAACTGGCATGCTGAATTAGGAGTTGACGAGTTGGTTGAAGGCGAAGTAAAAGTTATTGGGTAAGATTCGCTCTCTCCTTCATACTCAATATCTGCATAAATGCTCATTTCCCAATCTTCATAACCTGTTGGTGCTGGAAATACAGACGGCGTGTTCACGACACCGCCATCTTTGTAAAGATATTGATTGTCTGTTCCGTTATCGTAACGGAAATCAGCCGTTAATGCACCATGATGAATCCCAAACCGATAAGCAACTCCATCCGAAATTGCAAGACTTAACCCTGTAGCATTATACCATTGCACAGTCTCTGTGAATGAAACAGTTGCATTAAGCAAACTTCCGCCTGTACTATTCAAATGCACTGTTAAATTGCCGTTTGCAGAAGAACCGCATTTACCATACCAGTGAAGACCAGTTAAAGTGCCTGAATGGTTCGCGACAAAAATGGATGCATCAATGCTGTTCCAGCCTCTTGACTGAACAAATTCGCCTATATGGTTATTACCTAAACCTTCCGTCACTGTTTCAGCTTGCACACTTGGAATATCGATTAAAACGACAATAGAGCTTAGAATTAAAAATGCAATTATGAAAAACGTTGAAATCAAGTTACTTTTTCTAACTAAACTAAATTTATGCAATCATACAGCCTCTTTTACAACTTTTTTTGCCACTATACAAAAAGAAACCTGAGGAAAACCTGAATGATGCCACGAAATATCGCTTAACAGGTTCTTGAATGGAACCATTCTGCCTAAAATCGTGTAGCCTTGCTTTTTAAACTGTTTTTCACTCCAAAGCGAAACATGCTTTTGATGCTCATTTTCGTCAACTGCGTCTTGCTCAATAAAGGTTCTTGGTGACGTAACAATGGTTAAGTGTGAACTGGCATATTCCATTTCTTTAAGCAGTTGGTTACCTTGGCTTGTTTCCATGTGTTCGATAATTTCTTCTGCAATCACATTTTGGAACGCGCCTTTTTTAAATGGTAAATGCGTAGCGTCACACATTATTATGTCATCATAGTTGCCGTTTCTTTTGCATTGAAGCAAATAGGGTTTAAAAACGTCTACACCAACTAAGCTTTTTAGTTGTTTTCTTTTTCTGCCTGCTCCTGTAAACCACCAGTCACTTCTTATGTTATATCCCATTCTGCCTCTTCCGCATCCTACGTCTAAAATGGTTGTTCCGTTAACTAATGGTAAAACTTGTGCGGTTAATCTTGGGTCGCTGCTCATTTGTTTATTCTCCAAAAGTTATCTTTTACGAATCTATTTTTAAGTTTTGTTCCGAATCCGCATCTGTTAACTTTAGAAAGATGGTTGTGATTGATGTTTGCAGGCGCTTGCATGTTTACCACTATAAAGAAAATGTGTCTCTTAAAGATATAACTTTTGTGTATAGGAACCTGAACTAGCTGTTCCACGACTTGATTTCGTGCTGCACCGTTTTCTTTGCGGGTTTAGCAAAAATCACGGCTGCAACCAAAACAGCAATCGCTGCAACCCCAACGCTAAGTATAATGTTGTTTCGAGCTGCTTCATCAACATCAAATGACGATAGGGTTGGCTCTGGCGTCGCCGTTGACGTTGGCGGTGAAGTAGGTAACCCGCCGCCTCCACCCGCTGGCAATCCAGTGCTGATTTCTGTTGAAGTTATGTACAGGGTTGTGTTGCCTGTTGGTATGAAATTGTATGTTGTGCCTGACGCTGTTTCTGTTCCGTTAACGTAGAGCTTGTATAGTTGGTATCCTACGTTTGCGCTAAACGTAAAGTTAGCCCATGTGCCTGCTGGAATCATTAGTAAGCCTGTTGGGTCGATTGTGCATCCTGTGTCGCTTGTAGCGTTTACGTACCAGACTTGTTCGCTTGTTGATACTGCTATTGTTTGGTTGCCTTGGATGTCAAGGAAAACGTATGGGCTAGTAGTGGATGCTGAATAGGTACCGTTGATTACCACGTTTTCTATTGTGTAGCCGTCTAGGGCTGAAAAATTGAATTGCTGGTTAGCTCCATAACAAACTGCAACCTGCCCCAGCGGTTCAAGAAGGCTATAGGTGTCGTTTGAGGCGCCTATGTAGTAGGCTTTTGTTGTCAGGGTTTGTATGGCTGTGCTGTTCAAGTTTCCAGCGGTATCATTAACAAACCATTGGTAGCCTACAGTTTGCCCGATGGTTGAGTTCAAAGTTTTAGACACATTAGCCCATCCTGGCGTTGCCGAAAAAGCGGTTGCCGTATCATTTGCCCATACTCCTGTGTTGTTGGTTGAGAAGGTATAGTTTAGTAGGTTAACTGTTTCGTCTGTCCAGTAGCTTGAAAACGTCACGGACTTGTTAGCGATTGTGTCTGAAACAGCTATGTTGCTGTACTGAATTTTCTCAGTAGAAGTAACGCTTATGGTGTGGTCTGCAACAACGTTGCTAAAAGTGTAGCTTCCAGTGTTTGCCACTTCCACGCCGTCAACTTTAACGCTTGAAATGTTGTAGCCTGTGTCTGCACTATAAGTGAAGCCTTGGCTTCCACCTTCTGCCACTGTTTGAGCAGTGTTAGGCGTGATTGTGCAGCCTCCGTCATGGCTTGGCGTGATAGTGTATGTTGTTGGGTTTGGAATGTTGACGCCGAAGCTTACGCTGTCAGTAGCCGTCAAGCCTGTTATACTACTATATGCGGTAATATTTAATGCCCATTGCCCATTGCCAATGTTCAAATCCACTGGAGTTGTATATGCATAATCATTTTTGACTGGTGGCTGTATCCCATACCATACTAAATCGTACAAAATAGTATCTAATGTACAACCTGTAACAGTATAAGATATGCTCAGGGTAGGAGATTCAGTGTACCAAGTAGCAGTAGGTAAGTCAATGCTAACAGAAATAGAAGGTACAACAAAATAGGCAATTACAGCCTCATAATCATTTACCCATCCACCGCCTACTGTATAGGGGTTCTGAGTAGAATCATACCATCCACCGCCCCCTCCAGGATTATCAAAACGCCAATATGCAAAAACGTAGCCAGCTTCTGCTTCAGCGAAAAGTGTTAAAGAATCTGCGGCGTCAAACTCAAATATGTCGGCTGTTGTAAATGTGTCAGTATAGGAACTGTTAGTATTGTCGGTAATGGTAATTGACTGGCACCCTTCCATTGTAGGATAAACAGCTATGTAGCTATCGTAAGCTTGCGTTATAGGAATTGTTGACAAACTTGTTATAACCAGCAAAAAAGTTAATGCAACTACAGAGATTTTGTTTATTTTTCTCTTCATGCCTTTTTCACCTGTTCAATAATTACGCCTGATGAACTATTACTGAAAACCACTTTGAAATTTGGGCTAGCGCTGACATTTCCTTCCCATAAAAGAATCCCGATTTTTGTTAGCAACATCGTTGGAATGTTTGCTGCTTGCTCAGTAGATAAGTCTGTTATGAAACTGTTTCCATCATCAAAAGTGTGTATTAATAAAGCGCCTTTTGGTGACATACAGATTTTAACGGTTTCTGTGAAGCCATCAACTTGCACATTTACGTCAAACCTGCTTTTTCCTGCTAAATTAGTATTCATGCTGGTTTGGTTTAACTCATAAAGCAATGGAACAAAAGCTAAAGTAAGTGCTATGCTTGCGATTACTACAAAGTTTTTGTTGGAAATTTTTCGTAAGCTTAATTTGTTAGAAAAATAGTGGGTGAAACTGTTCCAACTCTGCCCTTTTACGAGGATTTTAGCATATGCTAAATTTTGGGCTTCAACGGCACTCTTCACCCGACTAGTCAAGTTAGCAGTAGAAATATTAAAGTTTTTCATCTGTTTCTTTTCCCTGCCACTAAACGCTTGCATACCTGTTTCACTTACCCTAATCAATTATCTATCTGTTATAGATATATCTTTTTGACGCTTCTTCCTTTTAATCTTGTAAATCAAAATTTTAGGGTTAAATGTTGAAATCATCGGGCTGCACTACGTTTTCTTTTTGCTTTTTCTTCTACTCGTCTTTATCCGACTGCTTGCAGACTTAGCACTCTTATTCACTAAACCAACAACTTCAGGGAACTTCCAAATTATCATGCCACCTAGAATAATAATGATGATTCCAACGATTACAAACTGGTAGTATGGGTTACTGCCTATGTTGTTTAGGAAGTCTGTTACTCCGCTAAATCCGTATTCGCTGTAGCTGCTTTGCCTACCATACCCTTGCGGAACAGCCTGAGTATTCTTAACAGTCCATTGCCCAACAACGAACTGTGTAACTGTGA
>JBAZEV010000096.1:0-5899 GCA_041653695.1 Bathyarchaeia archaeon | reverse complement strand
AGCAGTCAGACTCGGCATACATGACCATGGGCGACGCCGAGGAAGCGTATGCGTTGGTCTGTGAAGAACAAAGTGAAACTCCGCGGGGGCATACTCAGCTTTGGAAGTATGTTCAAACGCTTTCTGTTGCGGGGATTGTTCAAACAACGGTTTCAGGTGTTGGGCAACGAGGAAAAACTACGCTTATCAGTTTACCCCGTGTTCCGGCGGCAGATTTGGAGCAGGAACTTGTTAAAACGTTGTCAAAAGGTGGTGAGAGTCAGTGGCGTTAGAGGAAATATTTTCTTCGAAAGGGCGAGTGAAGATTCTCAGGATATTATCTGAGATTGGGGAACTGAACATTTCAGAGATTGCCCGACGTGCAGGACTGAACTATGCCACAACTAACCAGCATCTGCAGGTGTTAGAACAATACAAGCTGGTTAAGCACAAAACGTTTGGAAGAATACGCATCTTCCGTTATAACGAAGAAAACACCCGCGCACAAATGATAAAAAACCTCATCGAAGCGTGGGAAGAAACAAAGTAGTATTCTCACCCAATCAAGTTTGTAGGTGAAAAAATGGTGTCAACGGTCGACATAACCAAAAAACCGGAAACAGAAAACACCAACAAAACAACTGGAACAGTCAACTACGCAGTGATTGTATGCAGTTCTTCGCGTTACGAAAAACTAAAAGCCAGACAAGCATTCACCGACCCCTCAGGAGACCTAATTGTGGAGCTTGTTAAGGAGGCGGGTCATAAGGTTGTTCAAAGAGAACTTTTACCCGACGACAGGGTGTTACTTGGAAAAACGGTGGGCAACGCAATCGGTTCTGAAACCGTGGACGCAATCATTGTATGTGGCGGAACAGGCGTCAGCATAACAGATGTAACAATCGAAACCCTGCGACCGTTGATGATTAAAACATTGCCTGGATTTGGGGAACTGTTCCGAAGACTCAGCTACGACGAAATTGGCTCAGCTGCAATGATGATGCGGGCTCTGGCGGGTGTAACAGACCATGGAAAAGTTGTTTTCTGTATACCAGATTCGTTGCAGGCAGTAAAACTGGTGATGTTAAAACTGGTTCTGCCTGAAACAGGGCACATACTAAAACATGCCCGTGAAGGCTGACAAAATGTTAATTCAATAGATTAATATTGAATGGTGCAACCTCCTTTTAGTCTATCTAAGGAAGATGCTGCGATGGAATTTTGTCCTACCTGCGAAAAGAAGATGACAGTACAGCGAACCGCAGATGGCTCGGTTTACATTTGTCCAGTTTGTAAATACAAAAAAACAACAAACAAGCCCGCGCCAACCCGAAAGATAGTTCGACAAAATACTGAGGAACCGATAGTAGTTATCGGAAAAGAGGACGCAAACATCAAAACTAATCCAACTGCAAGTATTGCTTGTCCTAAATGTGACAACAATTTGGCGTATACGTGGCAAGTCCAAACCCGCGCAGGCGACGAAGGGGCTACACAGTTTTTTAGATGTACAAAATGTAACTTCACTTTTAGGTTATACACGTAGTTAGTCGAAAAGATTTCTTTCTATAGCTTTCTTGTTTGTGTATATTTTTGGTATGAAAGCTTTAAAATCAGTTCACACGTAAATCTATATTGAGCAAATTTTGCTCGTTTTACGGGGAAAAAGGGTGTTCAGTTTTGAATAAGAATGTCTTAGAAAAAAGTCAAAAAAGCATCACCCGCACGTTTAGAATCAGAGAAGAATGGGACAGCACACTGCAAGAAGAAGCAGCCAACCAAGGCGTCAGCGTAAATGTTTTGTTAAACAAGATACTCCGAAAATATTCGTTATTCTCCAGATGGAACGACCGCAACAAGGGCATGAGCCTGTCACAACGTGCCCTGCGTGCAATCCTAACAACAGTCAACGTTAACGGGTTAAACGAAGCAGGAACCACAGCAGGTGGATTGGATGCTATAAACATCGTAAACGCATTGGGACTTCCAATGGAATATGAATCATTTGTATACCTGATTACCGAATATTTTGGCGGACCAAGTTTTGCCAGATGGTTCCAATGTTTTTATCATCAACAGGGAACCAAGGACGTTTTTCATCTGCAACACGATTTTGGCAATGAATGGAGCATTTTCCTTGAAAAATATCTTATCGCATTTCTGAGTTCCATAACAGATACCGAGGCTACTACAAGAGTCTACGATTACGCGGTAACATTAACGGTAACCAGACCTAAATCAAAATTTATAATAAAACCAGAATAAACCAAGAACTGCGGGTTACCTATTTTTGGGTACCTTTTGTTTCGTTTACCATCTGTGAGATAACGTTAAGCTGTTCTTGAATCTCAAAAGAGCTGTAAACAACCGCGCCAACATGCTCGGCTATGGATTCATATTTTTTAATCATCTTTAACGTGAACATGTTTTCGCGTGGATCGTTTAACTGAATCAAACCCAATGTTTTGTTTCCAACACGCAACGCAATCAAAGCCACAGACTCGTATCCGCTGCGGTTACACATGTTCCGTGTTCGCCCTTGCCGATCTTTTTCAGTTGTTGTTTTCAGCAACTGTGTTGTACTGTTGGTCCAGAAGCTTCCTTTATCTGTGAAATACTCAAGTTTTGGGTTTACCCGTCCTTGAAGCACGTTTCCGCACATGCACTCCAGTAACGGGTTGCCGTTATCATCAAGAATTGGGGTTCCGTCACGGTTTTTTGCGCAGAGGCTGTTTTCTTTTTGGACGAAAAATTCTGGAAACCCTTCTTTGACGATGTAGGGGTAATCGCCGTTATTGTTTAACCTTATTCCAACACATTGGCAGTCAGACATGACACGCATATGCTCAATAACACCCGCTAAAACAGGTTTAAGCGCAATAACGTCTTGGGTTTTTTCTAACGACATTTCGTTGTCTCCCGCTTAGTTGTGTTTATTCCCGCTTTAGGTAATAAAATTTGGTGTTTACAGTTGAATACAATGTGTTGCAGTGTAGACATTCAACTTAACTGCATTATGCAACAAAAAACATCACCCAGACAGAGGGGGAAACTGCATGAGCATTAATCTTAGGTGGTTAAAAAGGCCACGTAACCAAGCGGTTGTTTTGCCGTTTCCAGAGAAGAATTTCTGGTTCTATCAAATCTTTTTTTTAACAAACAACCAAAACAAAGATGTTGAAGTCCTAGAAACTGAAAAGATGAACTTTTCAGAAATAGTTAAACGCCTAAAAATGGGTGAATCCGTTTTTATCACATACAAAAACTCAGAAACATACCAACAGGACTTCAATACAAGGAACTAAACAATTGGTGCCTTAATTGCAAAACAAGGCCTCACCCGCTGTTACTGTAGACTGGAACAGATGCAGCGGAATAGGCAACTGCGTCGATGCCTGCCCAGTAAACGTTTTTGAGCTTCAGGAACTTGCAGAATACCCAGAAACGTATAAGTCGGTTCCCGTTAACGTTGATGCCTGCATTTTTTGTATGAAATGCGTTACAGTATGTGAAGAACAGGCAATAGTTGTAAACAAACCCAAAGACCTTTAACTTATGTAACGGGGCTCTTTAGACCTGTTATCCGGAGACATTCTGTGTTCTATGATTTCTTCTATTTTCTGTTCTATTTCTTCTGCTTGTTGTTGCAGAATTGTTGTGTCGATTTTGATGTCCAGAATCTGCGTTAAAGCATTCAAAACACTTTGAACCGACCTCGGCTGCGGGATATCCAGGTACCTGATTTCACCCAGTAAACATATCCCATCCATCTTCAGTTGTTCTGCTACAGTGATTAAAATTCCGTTAAGTCCAGTTATCCGCCCGTCCCCAGTTACAGGTTGAATGTTTTTTTGTTTCAGAAACTCTAAAAGTTCAGGCTTGTTCACTACACCAAAAACTTTGGGCGTTCCAGCTTGCGGATTAGGAACTGCTGCAAAGGTGCAAACCCGTTTTACACCAAACTTTTTGGCAAACTCTAAAATTTTGTGGGCTAACTGGTCCACATCATTTTGGGTTTGTGGTTGCATTTCTCCAACACATATTATCAAGTCGATGGTTTTTGTTGTAACGTAATAGAAACTGTGCATGTATTCGCCACTTGTTCCCAGGCCATCTTTGAAGAGGATGTCGTTGCTTGGGCTGTGTAGTTCAGCAAACAGTTTTGCTTCTAACTGTTGAATCAGGTAATCCGCTGACATCCTAGCCAGCATACCCATGCCAGGCCACGCTGCTATCAGGATTGGGTTTTTGAGTGAAGGCTTTTCTTTGAGGTATATTTCTATGCCATGTGCCTCCTTTGACGGAAAATGTATGTGTAAAATTAAGGTGAATCTCTTTTTAACAGTTCCTAGATGGCCAACACCAGTTTTGGGTCACATTTTTTGGTGATGACCACTATAGACCACGTGTTCATAAACAATAACTAAACATTTGCACCTTTTTTTATCGGAGTCTCCAGTGTCAAAAAATGTAATAGTTGTTCCTGAACAGGTAGCGGAACGAAAAACAATTGTTTACAAGTCCCGCATCGACATTAAAGAGGCAAAAGCTACAGCTGAGCAGATGAAGACCGAGCTGTTTCGTAAGTTCGTTTTCATGAAACCTAAACCTGAAGAAATACAGGTTGTTTCAATCGACAAATATTATGAACAATACATCTTTGTAGACGGAGAATACAGCATCGATTACTCCAAAAACTGGGTTCACAACGTCCAAGTTGACGAAACAATGCAGCAACTCACAATCTACGGCGAGAAAATATGTCCAGCATCCTTGAAGGATTCACTGGATATGCAATGCAAAATTTTGCAGTTAACTGGAACAGGCCGCTTCAAGTATGTAACAAAAGCAAACATGATTTTTGACAACAAATGGAACGAAGTCGACATCGAACGTCTCCCATTCTTGCCGTTTGAAGAATTGCCTGAAAACGTGTTAAACCAAGTTAACCCAAAATTCCAAAACCCTGAACCAATAACAACCAAAGAAGTAGAACTGCTTAAGGAAAAAATAGTTCAACGTCCACCAGAAATTTTGAGTATCCACAGTGAACTGTTCAAGGTTTCTGGGCGTTCCATCATTTACAAACCGATGTACAGTATTACATTCCATAACACAAAAACAAAAAAAGAGATTTGCCTGAATATCGATGCAATATCAGGTAAAACAACTGCAATCGTTGACCAAGCACAGCCAACTAAAGCTAAACCGTCAAAAGAGGCACCAAAAACTGTTGATTCACAGAAAACCGTCAAAGACGCCCCCAAAATCATGGAAAAAACTTAAGGCATAATAGAACCAAAACAAGTCAAATAATGGACATTGAAACAGCCTAAACTCTGAGTTTGCTGTTTGCTGCTTTAACAAAAGGTTACTTTGAGGACTGAAAACCTAAAAGCAACTTTTGGTATCTATTTTTTGTCAAACGGGGTTTTTGTCTTTGATTTTGCGGTTGCAACACAGGCATGTTGATTTATTCAAGCAAGAAACACAAAAAGTGTTGCCTGTTGAGGCATGTGCACTACTGTTTGGAAAACAGACAGTTAACGAAACATATGTGGAAAAAGTTGAGTTTGTTGATAACGCGTTACAGTCTGAGGTAAATTTTTTGGTCGACCCAGCCACGGTTGTTGCCTTGTTTACGACGGCAGAACAGGAGGGCTTGGAGTTTATTGGTTTGTTTCATTCGCATCCTTCACCTGCGGTGCCTTCTGTTGTAGACCTTAACGCTATGCGGTTGTGGCCTGATACATTTTGGGTGATTTTGTCTTCAACCAGTTGGAAACTAGCCGCGTATGGACTAGTTGGCGGCGACGTTAAAGAAGTAAATATAATAGTCTACTAGCGGACTCTATTTGTTAATGGAGAATGCAAGGTTTTGATGTCTCCACAAAGAATTGTTATTGTAGGTAACGGTGTA
>JBAZEV010000095.1:750-6042 GCA_041653695.1 Bathyarchaeia archaeon | reverse complement strand
ACTATTTGGTTCAACTGGAATGCTAAATCGAAGTCGATGCTGTCTGATTGTGCTAAGTTGTCGTTGCCGCCGAGCCACCAACCAATTTGAACGGTGATGTAAACTGTTTGGCCTGCTGCGATTGGTAGATTCTGATTATAGCTTGTGCCTACTGCGTTCATGTAGCCGTTGTATATGGTTGTGTCTTCAAAGCCGAAGTAACCGTTTGAGGGTGCTGCATCTACGAACATGTGCATTTTTAGGAGGGTGCTTAATTCGCCTGTGTCGGGTGTAACGTCGCCTGCTTCTGCTTCTGGTTCAGTCAATACATTTTCAAGGTCGGTAACTGCAACGTTTGAGATGTCGAGGAAGCCGTTAAGTGATCCAACATTGGTTAAAGCATAAGTGTAACAGTATGGGCCGCTGCTTGGTTTCCAGTTTGCAATATCAATTTTGACTACGTTAGTGTTAACGCCGTCTATTTGTAGGTCTAAGGTGCCTGCGGTGATGGTGTTGTCTGTTGAAGTTTCTGTGTCGTTAAAATATGACAGAGAACTTGCTGTTGCCATGGCGACTAATGCCACTATTAAAAGGGTGCTTGCTATCATTCCATATTTAAATTTCATTTTAGGTTTTGTCTCCTGTGCTAACTCGTTACTGTTGAGATGCTAATAAGGTTTACCGTTAACGGTACATTAAAATATGTCGAACCCCTAAAATAAACAGTGACGCTTTATGTCTAAGATTCAAGCTAAAAAGAAAAGAACCAGTATATCCCCAAACCGTACATTATGGAGTGCATGGTCAGTTTATGTTTTAACAAAAACAGGCACAACCAGGCAAATCACTTCTAAAACAGAAGATGCGGTAGCGGAGTATATGAGAAATCACCCTATAGAAAATTAGGGTTATTCTTCCGCTATATCTGCCTCATCATCACTGTATTCGGTTGCATCTGTCTCAAGCGGTGCCTCTAAGAAATATTCATTCTTTGAAGCTGTAAACACAGGCGCAGCCTCCTGCACAACCTTAACCACACTACGCTTAACTCGACCGTTAAAATCAAACAGCATCATATTACCGGGGCGAAACTCTACTGTCACGGCGGGGTAATACTGGTTTATTAATAGTTTGAGGTCGGGTAACGTTAAAGTTTTATCGCTTAATTCGTAGCGGGCTTCTGCGAGGGTTAAGCGGCCTTTTCCATCCCATATGTTTTGGTGGGCGAGGTTGATTAAGATTTTTGCGGTGTTGGCTGGTGTGTCTTCTGCTTCGGTTATGTAGGGTTTGGGTTGTATTTTTTTGATGGGTTCTGATGGTCCTTTGAGGTTGAAGCTTTTTAACGTGTTTAGGCATGGGGTATTGTGCACAACTTTGTCACTTGTGTATGGGGCTTGCGTTGTGGTTTCTGTTTGTGTTGTAGACCCGCCGATTATGCTTTGCCACTTATCACCCCTGTAAGCAGATGTGAGTGTTTCTGCATGTTCATTGGCTGAATCGTGGCTTAAACCAAACTTAGACGCACACACTTTTATGATGAAGCCGTGATAGGTAGGGCTGTCGGGGGTTAAATTGTTGTATGTGCAGGCTTTGGCGAGGATGTAGATGCGGGTTTGGCGATCATACTTTTCAGACATAACTAAGCCTCTGTTTCTGTCTTTCTCTATGTCGCTGTTTCTGTGCTTTGATCTTTTCAGGGTGAGTTTGCTTATACTTCTTGTTTTGTGCTCTAACTTTATCGGGTTGTTCTCTTCTTAATTTAGCGTCATAGTTTTTAACGTAGTCAGGATGCGCTTTTTTGAATCTTTTAAGAGATTCTCTTTTCTTCTGCTTATACTCTGGATGTTTCAAACGCCACTCCCGCATGTAAGCGGCATGTTCAGCTTTTGTTTGAGGCATTAAGTGACCTCTCCACTGTGCTGTTTATCCTTAGAAGTGGTTTTGAGTTTCCATGTTTGTACACAATTTGCAGTATGAGCATCGAAGCGGACGCCTGCAAACACAAGTTTGCCACGTTTAACTAAACTGCACCGTCTGGACCATGTGACATTGCGGGCTAACCCCGTACCCATCGAGATTTCGCGGTCATTTACTGGGCACCCCGCATCATACATGTAAGCTAAGATTTGACCTTCTTCACTCAGTACAGTTGTGGGGTTGAGTTTTTGGTAAGCCGCCTTACTTGTTTGGCTCATGCTGTATTCTCCCAGCATTCCATTAATACAAACCAACGCTCTAAGCCGCCAATATTGCGGTGGAATTTAGTGCGATCTATTGTGGGAAATTTACGCATTATTGTGTCGCTCCGTCAACGTGGTCATGCATGCAAGTTCTGCAATCGGTATAAGCCTGTCGGGGGCAATCAACAATGGTTCCATTGCTGTGTCTGTGAGGGCAAAATGGCGGTAGTCTAAGCATTATTATTCCTCTGGTGGTCGACTGTTTTTCGATGCCCACAATTATAGCCGTTATTGTTGTTGCATTCGTGGCTGCTTTTGCGGTACAGTTTGCAGTCTAAGGGTTTGTTGTGGTATTTGCATTTGGAACTGAATAAACGTGGAAACTTCATTTAACAGTTGCCTCCAAAGGTTTAGCTAACCCCAAGATTGATGCTTGTTTTGCAAAACTCCACCGTTTATGACGCCCCCTCAACTCATTATAAATAGCGTCAGCGCGGGCGCGGCAACCATACATTTCTTTCATTAGTTCCGCATCTTCATTACACCACACGGTTTGTTTACTTTTATGCAGTTTTAACATGTGGGCTTTTGTTGCGACGCTGCCTACAGAATGTTTCGGTAGCTTTTTTGCTATTTCTGGTACAGTGTAGGTTTGGTACATGCTTTTAAGTAGGCTTTCTTCTTCGGGGGTCCATACTTTAGCGTTTATGCTGCTGCTGCATTTTTGGCAGAGGGTTCCAACTTTGGTTTTTTTGGGTTCTCCACAATTCACACATAATAAAGGTTTTAAGAACATAAGCCATCCAAGCCTCTCTTTTATGCGGAGGTGGGGATTACCCAAACCCCATTTTCTTTAACCCATTTGCCACCATACTTTTCGGCAATCCGACAAACTTTAATAAAATCAGGTGTTTCCAAACGCACCAATGCTTTCATTGTGGTGTTGTCTTCTTCCGGTTTAATATCAATCTGTTCAAGCAAATTAACCTCAACTAAGTCTTGCTCTAAAGCTTCCCGCGAATACTTTGCAACTTCAACGGGTTTGGATGGTGTAACATTAACAGGCGGTTGACTTGGGCGCGGTGGCTGTGCTTTCTCATTAAGAAATATGTCAATGTACTGCTTAACTGCAATTTCCGGCATCAATGCGCGAATAGCGTTTCTTTGTGCTTTAGATGTGGCTTTCTGTAATGCGAAATCATCGGGTTCGGCTGATCCGTCTCGGCGTTTCATCATTTTACTCTGTGTCGCTACCCCGAAGCGGCTGTTTCTTTTTTCGATGTCTAAGGCTTTGCATGTGACTAACCAAAACTCCCCTTTATCCTCAATATTGCAAGACTCAACCTGAATACCGCCATAACGATAAGCAAGTTCTTTTACGCCTGCCCAGGATAAGCCGATTACGTCTCTGCCGCCTGCTTTGAAGCTGTACACAAATTCAGTTAAGTAGTGGCCTTGTAGTTCGCTGAGGATTTGGTTTTCGTCGCGGTTATCCATGATTTTGTATTCGTTGGGAGCTAAGATTTCGGTTTTACTTTTTTCTTCTGTCACGTTTAGTTCCATCCGGTTGGTGATTCTTCAGCTAATGCAGACGCCAAAAAAGCATACACTTCAACAGATACCGGGGTGTTGTCGTCCTTGATGCAAGCGGATAATTCGCGGGGCATTACTCTTCAACCTCATAATCTTTTTCTTCAATTTCAATCTCAAAAACGCCTTTATTGTTCTTTGATACTACGTGACCGTTTGATAGGGTTTCATCTTCTCTGCTTCGCATTTTTAGCATTGTGATTATGTCTTGTTCTGTGAATTTTGGGTATAATATGATGTTAATTGTTTTTGCCATTATGCTGTCACCTTTTGGGCTGCTTCATAACAGTCAAGAAGCGCCTGCTCAACTTCATCTTGGGATAAATCGCGGTTATTTACAAAACTTAAAGCACGCTGGATTTTTTCGAAACGGGCTTTTGTTTCTTCTTTTATGGTTAATACTTTTAGACTCATTTGATTCACTTACTTACCACTAACAACCTTTAAACTATTAAACCTTATTGAAGTGACTTTAAACGCTTAAATATGTGTTTGGAGAATAAGCTTTTGAGGATTCAAAGATGCAAGATGATGAAACTTACCAACAAGAAAGAGAACGCGAATATCAACAACGTATAGAACGCAAACACGACGTACACATGGCGGTGTTTGTGTAATGGCTATCGAATTACGCCCAAGTTACTATTGCCCCGAATGTGGCGCAAAACAAACTTACAAATTCACAAAAACAAACCCGCAAACAGCAATCACACGCTTAGAATGTACCGTATGCGGAACAGTCTTTACTATTCAGCGCCGTATGCGTGTAAGCGTATTCGCAAACCCAACATAAGGAGATAGATGGTAATGTCAACTATTACAGAGAAACTTGCACGGACCCCAGAAGATTTCCAAGCCTACTGCAACCTAAACAAAAAATGCCCATACTACTGGAACTTCGACGCATGTGTTGCGGACCAGAAGAAGGGTGAATGTTTGAAACGCAAGGAACTAACGGAGGCGCTTAAACTTGAATGCTGAAACGTCAGAGTTGTTAGCTTCTATTGCTGTTAACATTGCAGAGTTAAAACTGTTAGAAGCCGACGCAAAAACCTTAACCGAAAAAAAAGCGGAGATTGTACGGTTCTTTAAAGCAAAGCAAGATTTCCAGCAGAAGGCGATAGTATGAAGCTAAAGAAAATAAGATGGTTTAGAACTAAAAATGCTTTCGGATTAGGCGTAAGCATTTTCTCTTTCTGGGTCGGTCGTGACATAGATGGTAACGCTCCACTGCGACCATTGATTAGGGATATTCCTATTGATAGAATGACCGGGTTAACTGTTAGTGTTGTGTTTCGGCATAGGTTGCTTGTTGGTTTTAGTCGTTGGATTCATGTTGGAGGCTCTTCTTTTGAGTAAAAAAATAGTCCAAAACCCACGCAAAAAACAGGGTGAAGGCGAATTAATGTTTGAAGTTCGCTATGCAGAAGCAGACTGCCATACTGGATATGAGAAAGAAGCTATCGAGAATCTCTGTGGTGCAATCAAAGAGGCTAAAGCTGAATTTCCACAGTTACCGGGAGATACGAGCAATAGAGAAGAT
>JBAZEV010000095.1:0-740 GCA_041653695.1 Bathyarchaeia archaeon | reverse complement strand
CCCATCAGAGACAGGTTGGTATGAGAAGGCAGATTTTAAAAACGAAGATGATACTTTTATTGTTGACGATTTTGCTGTGATTCCTGAAAAGGAGATTAACAAAGTTTTGGCAGAGGCTAAAGCTGAAATTCCAACCAGAGCCGATGCCGAAAAAATTGCAAAAGAACGAATAGGCCGCGAATTGAGACATGATGGCTTTGATGTAGCATTGATTGCTTGTATTCATGCAGAGCTTTTTGGTACATGGGCTGATAAATGGTTTGGTAAGCCATGAATGATTGTAGTGTTTGCCCGGTAGAGCAGAAGCAGTTATGTATGGCTGTAAAAGCTAAATCTAACCCTCCCGCTTTAATTTGGATTCCTAAGTGTGAGTGGGATAAGATGCGGGAACTGCTATAACTATCACTTTTCTGCTATATTATCCGTTTTTTTGTGATTTAAAACGCTTTTACCCAATAACTATTTATACCTCTAATAAGAATAACTGATTAAGGAGTCAACCGCTATCTCTCCAAGACTGCTTTTGATTCCCCCCCCCCTTCCGTGTCGAAGGATAGCCGCCTTTGAGTGGCATTCGGCACAACTTTATCAAAAAATATTTTGAGGTAACACAGGTTATGCCGCATAAAAGAAGCCCACAAAAACGTCAAGAAAGAAGCGAGTTACAGAAACAGAAAGCTATAGCTAAATGGTTAGTTGAAGGCACCAAACATAAGGATTTACAGAACAAAGAATCCGTA
>JBAZEV010000094.1:0-6067 GCA_041653695.1 Bathyarchaeia archaeon | reverse complement strand
CTCTACGACACTGAGCTTATCAGAGGCGTTATTATCGACAAAGAAATTGTTCACGCAGGCATGCCCAAAAAAGTTGAAAACGCAAAAATTGCGTTACTAGACTCAGCACTAGAAGTCGAGAAAACCGAGTTCTCCTCAGAAATCCGAATCAAAGACCCCCTCCAGATGCAGGCATTTCTAGACAAAGAAACCCACATGCTCAAAGACATGGTAACTAAAATCAAAGCCTCTGGTGCAACAGTTTTGTTCTGCCAAAAAGGCATCGACGACATGGCACAACATTTCCTGGCAAAAGACGGCATCATCGCATCCAGACGTGTAAAACAGTCAGACATGGAAAAACTTGCACGCGCAACTGGCGGAAGAATAGTAACAAAACTAGACGACCTAACAAGCAACGACCTCGGCGAAGCTGGAATCGTTGAAGAACGCAAAGTCGGCGACGACAAAATGATATTTGTCGAAAAATGCAAAGAACCCCGTTCAGTAGCAATTCTCATCCGCGCAGGACTAGAACGAATGGTAGACGAAGCAGACCGCGCACTAAACGATGCACTATCAGTAGTTGCCGACGTTGTCCAAGATAACTCAATCGTTGCTGGTGGAGGTGCAACAGAAAGCGAAATCGCAAAAGTTCTTCGTGCCTTCGCAACAAAGGTTGGCGGCAGGGAACAACTTGCAATCGAAGCATTTGCTGATTCATTGGAGATTGTGCCTAAAACATTGGCTGAGAATGCTGGTCTTGAGTCCATCGACATTCTTGTTGCATTACGTGCAGCACACGAAAAGAAGAATGGTCACCTGATGGGTGTGGACGTATTCAAGGGCGAAATTGTTAACAGCTACGAGAGTGGCGTTGTTGAGCCGCTGAAAGTAAAAGAGCAGGCAATGAAATCTGCTGCAGAGGTTGCTGCTATGATTCTACGTATTGACGATGTCATAGCTGCGACAAAACCCCGAGAAGGGGCTGCTCCGGGTGGAATGCCTGAAGACTACTAAACTGTAGTTTTTCCTCTTTTTTCTTATTTTTTTCTTTTTTTTGTTTTTTAGAAAACCTTAATTTGTTTTTCTTAGTGTCAATCATTATCTGTGTGTCGAAACTGAGTTAAGCCTGTTACACACATTTTAGTTTCTGGTACTGCAGTGTAGCTTATGGTGGAAACATGGTAGCAGCAAAAAACGAACTACCCCTCACGTTGGGTGTTGACCTTGGGGGCACTAAGGTTAATGTTGGTTTAGTGGATGCTGCTGGTCGCCTATTGTTTGGCAGTAAATCTTTGATTCATGCCTCAAAAAAGCCAGAACTGGTTATTGCAGATGTACTTGCGGGTGTGGATGCATGCTTAACCAAAACAGGTAAACAAGCCAAAGCACTTGGAATCGGTGTAGCCGCTCAAGTAGGCCGCGAAGGCGTTGTACGTGGTTCCCCTAATCTGGGTTGGCGCAACTTTGATCTAAAAAAGGAGCTGGAAAAAAAGCTTGAGCTGCCCGTGTATGTAACCAATGATGTCCGCGCAGCAACATGGGGCGAATGGCATTACGGCGATGGACGCGGAGTAACCGATTTGGTGGTTCTTTTTGTTGGTACAGGTGTTGGCGGCGGCGTAATCAGCGGTGGAAACGTTATTTCTGGTTGCACAAACAGCGGCGGCGAATTGGGACACATGACCATCGTTTCTGAGGGACGGAAATGTCGTTGCCCTAACAGGGGCTGCTTGGAGGCGTATGTTGGTGGTTGGGCGATTGCTGAGCGTGCTCAGGATGCCATCAAAACGTTGTCAACCGAGGGGAAATATTTGTTGACGTTGGCTGGCAGCGTTAACAACGTGACATCGGTTACTGTGAATCAGGCGTTTCGTGACGGTAACCTGTTATCCAAACTTTTGATAAACGAGACCGGACGTCACTTGGCTGCTGGGGTTGTTAGTGTTGTTAATGCTTTTAATCCTTGCATGGTTGTTCTTGGTGGAAGTATCATCGAGAATATTCCTGAACTGTACTTGATAGTAAAAGAGCTAGTTCCACATATGGCGTTAGAAGCAGCCGTGGAAAAACTCCAGATAACCCGAGCCGCCCTAGGAGGCGACGCCGCCGTGGTTGGAGCCGCGGCTTTGGCTCAAAGTTTAGTGAAAGACTCTTCGTGATTATGTGATTGAGCCGCCTTTTTGTTAAATACTCTGTATTGTTGATACGAAAGGTTAATTTCTTGCAATGGTGCAGTCTTCACGGGGAATTGGTAGATGACAGTATTAGCGTATGTTTTGGTTACTTTGAATCCAGGTACCGAGAAGAACATCCTTCAAAAGGTTGCATGCTTTGACGAAGTAACCCGTGTAAGTATGATGTATGGCGAGTATGATGCTTTGCTTCATGTTAGCACCGATGATTTAGACCAGTTAAACCAGTTCCTTACCGAAAAGCTACGGGTTTTGCCTGATATCTTCCAAACCGCAACCTTGATTGTTGCCAAAACTCACATGCACAAGTAAACGTGTATGTAGCCCTGTTTTTGTTTCATATCCTGTTTTTTAGGGTACACCTTTTACGTTTTTATTTTGTTGGGCTGTTGTTGGGTGCTGTTTTTTGTTTACTGTTTTAGGTATGTTTTGAATTGATTTCCCGTTAACTGCCTTCAAAGAACGCGTCTGGCAATGGTTTTTGGTTCATATTCTGTTTTCATAAAGCCTTTTGCGTATCCTGTAAACTTGGAATAGCAAGTGTTAGACTTTGAGTTCAAAACTGTTGACTATTGCCCGTGTTCTGGGCATCATGGGCATAGTCCTGTTTTTTTGTTTCACGTCTACAATCAGTCCGTTTGCCCAAAATTTAGGTTCTCAATCCGCTGTTGACCCCTCTTTGTCTGGTGGTTTTACCCTTTTTGATGGGGTTCAAACCCGGACAAATACGTTTGAGTTACGTAGCAACGGGAACTTGGTTACCATGAACGATAACATACGCGCCCAGTGGCAGCGGTTAAAAATCTATAACAACGTTGATGGAACGTTGCTGTCGGATTACTGCAAGGTTATCCAGTTAATCGAAAACGTGTATGCAGGCGGGATGTACCATGATGTCTGCACAATGTTGCTGGGGCACCCGAACAGTTACAACCCGTACTCTGATGTGTTAATCGAGCTCGTGGTTGCGGTTAACAACACCAAATGTAACGTTGTAATCGTGGACAAAGGCGATGACCCGCTGGTAATTACGTTTGACAACCAAATAGTGGCATATACCCAGATGGTTACACAGGATGGAATATACTTCATCGAAGACCAACCTCCTTCTGTGTACGGGAAATGGGTTAGTTTCAATTTCTGGAAGTAACCCAGTTTAGTTACGTTTTTGCATCCTAATTCTAATAACGCACACGAATATTCCGCATGCAACAAAGAATGCTACAAGCATCAACACCGAAAACTCTGGAACGATTCCCTGTGCATCGGTTTTGAATAACCAGTAATCCCAGAAACTTGACACATCTGGACTGTTAGTTCCTGCTACAACAAAGCCGCCGTCTGAGGCTTGGATTACACATGCTGCGCCGTCATGCACTTCTTCTGTGCCATGAACTGTTTCCCATACTATGGTTCCTGCTTGGTCTACTTTTATTAACCACGCATTCCAGCTTCCTTCACCAAACGATTTGGTGTTGCCCACCATCACGTAACTTTCATCAGTTGCTTGAATCACCGATGTTACTTCGTCAATTTTTGTTCCACCAAACGCCCAGTTGTGTTGCATGTTACCGTTTTTGTCTGTTTTCACCAACCAGAAATCAACTTCTCCACTGCCATACGAGTATGTGCTTCCCGTAAGGGCATATCCTTGGTCGGATGTTTGTATTATGTCACCTGCTAACTCGTCTTTTGTTCCCCCGTATGTTTGATTCCACTGAGTGTTACCGTTTTTGTCTGTTTTAACAACCCACATGTCCCAGTGTGTTCCATCCGTAAAAGAAATGCTTGTGCCAATCAACGCATAACCGCCGTCTTTGGTTTGTATCATATCTGTGGTTTTGTCCTGTGCGATTCCACCGTATGTCTGTGTCCATTCTACAGTCCCGTTTTCGTAGGTTTTAACCAACCAGTAATCCCAGTCACCTGCACCATACGAGTTAGTGTAACCCCCCAACGCGTAACCTTTATCAGCTGTTTGAGCCAAAGCAACGGCTTCGTCAACTTTTGCTCCGCCATATGTTTGGTTCCATTCAACGTTTCCGTTTTTGTCTGTTTTAACCAACCAGTAGTCGTTGCCTCCTGCACCATACGAGTTTGTGGTTCCAGCCAACGCGTATCCGCCATCAGTTGTTTGAATCAAAGCAGCCGCAGGGTCTTGTCCTGTTCCCCCGTATGTTTGGTTCCACTGCATGTTTCCGTTTTTGTCAACTTTTACTAACCAGAAATCGTCTAGCCCTGCACCAAAAGAGAAACTGGTTCCAAGCACCGCATATCCGCCGTCTGAGGTTTGAATAACCATTACTGCTGTGTCGTCATCTAATCCACCGTATGTGTGGCTCCACGCAGAATCAGCAGCCCCATATACACTGCAGACCAAACCTGACAGGATTAATGCACAAAAAACCACACCTAGAAATGTAACAAACTTTGTTTTCAACGTGAAAGCCTCTTTTGGAATAGTTACAACTAGGTTAATAATATATAATTTTACCAGAAACATGGGAACGGTTTACTAAATCTTAACCAGTTTAATCCTGCTGGTTGGCTGCAAACCGTTTTTTTGCAAACAACAAAAACAGGGCTGCGGTTAGCAACAACGGCAGAACAATATATGACTGAAATTCAGGTATTACAACCGGTTCCATGAGCGGTTGGCTGTCTTGACCGCGTACTTCTAGGATGTATTGTGTGTCGCCTATTCCATCTTGGTTGTTGTCTTTTCCCGTGTAGTCACCCCAGTAGTTTTGGTTGATTTCGTTTTCTGTGGAGGATACGCTTGTGACGTAACCTGTTGCAACCTCGTAGCTGGTATAATCAAAGATTTTGAAGTTGTATTCACCATTGTTTTGAACCGTGTTCCGGATAAAAACGGTGCCCGATACGCCGCTGAGTTCAATGCCGCACGTGTTGTCCTGTATCACGTTTTCCCTGACCGTGTTGTTGTTAGACCTTCTAATCACCAACCCGATGGCCACGATGCCGTCTATGCCAAGTTTGTTGTTTTGTATGATGTTGCCAATTATGGTGTTTCTGTGCGAGTAATGGTCAAGTTTTATTCCAAGGTTGCCCCGTGTTACGGTGTTTGCCTGTATGATGTTGTCTGAGGATTCATACACCCATATTCCGTGACCGTTACCGTCCACGATGTTGTTTGAGATGTTGCAGTTGTTAGCATGCAGCAGGTGTATCCCCGTATGCGCCGAGAAGTAGTACGGCCAGTTTCGGTCTATGCCGTTTTTAACCGTTAAACCTGACACCGTTACACCGTCTTGGCTGTCAATCAATATAACTGGTCCCTCATAACCGCCGTCAACAACCGTTTTTTCCTTGCTTTCACCAACAAGCGTCAACGGTTTGTTGATTTCTATCCGCTCATAGTAGGTTCCATCACGCACAAACACCGTGTCACCTGCGGACGCGGCGTCAACTGCGCCCTGAATCGTGGCGTAATCGTCTGGAACAATAACCGTTTTTTGTTCAGCCTCAACAACCAATATTTCGGGAACACAAACAGCAAACAAAGAAAACACACCCAAAAGAAGCACTAAATCTCTTTTCAAGCCAATACCCCCAATTTATGTTTACAAATAGAATTATTTTAGAAGAAAGAAACAGCAACACGGCCCCATGTTGCTGGTTTCTTTCCCACCCACACCCCTAACTGTATAGTTGCATTGTTGTTTGAAAAGGATTTTTGTCAAGAAATGTTGACCAAAAAGTGTTGTAGCCGTTGTTGTTTAGTCAATAAAGTTTGACAAAGCCTTTTTTGGGCTTTTTTTGGTTTGTTTACATGTGTTTTTAAAAGATTCAAATTCACATATGTTACATTAGTTGTTGTGGAGCAAAAAGGGTATGACCACCGATTTGGATAACAAACAAACGCTTAT
>JBAZEV010000093.1:0-6247 GCA_041653695.1 Bathyarchaeia archaeon | reverse complement strand
ATTGCGAAAAAGAAGGACAAGATAAACTATGACCTGCTGTCCATCATTTGACTTTGAAGATATAGAGCAAGCAAAAATGTTAGTTCAAGCCATAAAGAAACTATGCAAACCAAACAGCCGTTTTGAGTTTGAAGACGTTATCCGTGATGGTTCAACAGTAACGCTTTTCTTTCATCGTAAAGGGTCACTTGGGTTAACTGTTGGTATGCGAGAGAAAACTTCTTGGTTAAACGGAAAGGTTGAACTTAAAAACCCCGAAAAAGGTAAACACAAATAGGATATAGTGGCACCACAACACTTATATTATTGTAGTGACACTATAAAATAGTGAGGAAAAACAAAATGAACCCAAATTGGACAAAAGTAATAGAAAACGAGTCAAGAACAGTATTCGCTAAAATGCATGGTCACGGTGTTGTAACAATAGAGAAAATCCCAGAAATTGATGTTGTTACAATAGAAGTGACAGGTTACACTTACACAGTTGGCTCAACCAAAAAATATAGTCGCTATCAAAGCTTCAAGACCTTTGAAGAGGCATTAGTCGCCGCTGAGAAAAAGATGGAGCAGTTTGACTAATGCAGAAACAACTTTTACCTCTTAATGGTTGGCAACAAAACAACGCCCTTACAGAATTAAAAGAAATGGCTCAACAAAAAGCTAAACCCCTTATCGAATGGTGGAATGACCGCCGAACATTAAATAAGGGTATTGATACTTTTCTGGTTTCATACGATTTTTTTTCTTTAGAGATTGCGAAAAAGTCTGTTTCTTTAATGGATAAAGGTTATGATATTTTTAAAGTTATCAGAGATATGCAAGAAACAATTGTGAAGCCAGTAAAACAGAGAAATGAGTTTTTAGAAACGGAAAACAAGCGATTACTAGAAGAAAAGAATTATCTTGCATCACTTTTGTCAGAATATACATTAGGCGAGGAAAACACGCAATGAGTTCAGAATGGACCGATCAAGACGAGCAACAACTTAAGGAACTCCGGCGCAGAAAGGCCAAGCATCTTAGAGATGCAAAACGTCAAAGAAAATATTCTCCCCGTTTATGTAGTTCTTTATCAGAATCAAGAAAGGAGCATATCTAATATGAATGAGTATCGTAAAGGCTTCCTGATTTCAATAATTTTTACTTGGATGCCTTTCATGTTAGTTTTTTGCGCCTTTTACTTTAGGTTAGTAACGAATCTGTGGTTGTTACCACTTTCAGTCAGTATCACTGTTGGATGCTCTCTTATGGGTTATTTATATTGTAGCTTACCAGAATCTAAAACTCCAAGTGACCGACCATGAATGATGAATTAACAAATCGTTTAGAAGCGTCATTAACACCAGAGCGGAAAGCTTTGATTGCTGAAGCCGAAAAAATAAACATTGAGATATACAAAGCGAAGCAGAAAACAGAACCTACTTTAGGCGAATTAATTGAGGAAGCTATTAGAGAATGGATGAAGATGCGTGAAAAAACAAGTGAGAAACCATGAGAGAACGAAAAGTTATTAAAAAATGTCCAGATGGATGCGGCAAAGACGAATACGATTTAGGCATTTACAGAGGATTTGCACTTACCCAAAAACCATTCTATAATGGTTGGGCTGTCTATGCTGAAATTATGGAACCTGACGAACTAGATAAACTGCTAATGCAAAACAACACTTTCACTAACAAGTTTTTCCTTGACACCGAAACAAGTAGCCATTTTACCTTAGAACAATGCGAAAACTCTGTAACTGATGACGTTGATAATCACTGGAAAAAGAAAGAGCAACTTGTTAAAGATGCTCAAGCAGGGAAATTTAGGGCTTCGTTATAGGAGAAATAGAGAACAATGTATCCGTTAAAATGGTATAGATTAAGACGATGCAAAAAATGTAGGCATCTCTTTCTTGCTGGCATCTATGAATATTTTTGTAGAAAGTGTTCTTCTTTTGATAGCGGTAAAAGGGAATAAACCATGCTGTCTCTCGTTAATGTTCATAGTAAATCGTTGTGTTTGTTATTACTTGTTTAAACATGTGGGGTGCTATTAAGATTTTTAAGCAACTAATAGTAGATAATATGTTGTGTCAGGGCTATGTCACATGTTAAATTGAATGTTGGTTCTTGCAAGCACAAAATTAAAGTTATTAGTAGAAGTAAACGTTTAGGCGGCGGCTTCACAGTAGCCCTAATTAGAACAAAAAATATAAGCAAGCAAGCATCAAAAATAAGTTACCACTTAACAAAGGTGGTGACAAAAATAAATAAATTATTGCAAAGCATTAAAAACAAGTTTTCCCTCCCCAGATGTCCAACATGCAACAGCATACTATATAAAATTACTTCAACTTACCGAGAATATTTAACGCCTCACAAATTGTACTGCGAAAAATGTAAAACAATGGTGGAGGTTTCAATGTGAAAAAAGGCAAATCAAAGTTTTTTACTTATCTTTTAATTTCCTTGTTTGTTCTAAGTTTCTTCATTGCTTTAATAAAAATTCCAACTGTTAAGGCTGAATCAACTTTTGGGTATTCCGAAATTGGCTTAAACACTACTCAACCAAATGGGGCTACAATTTCAGAATTATCTACGCTTTCAGAAAACGGAAATATATCGGCAATTATGGTGTACGCCTCTAATTTTGCCAACGTAACAGCAGGATTATATTTTTCTAATGGTACACGAATTGCTTTGACAGCGAATAACTTTACAGGCGCAGGTGGCGATTGGCTATATTGTGCTTTTTCAACTCCGCAGACGTTGAGTGCTGATGACTACTTTTTGGCTGCAAGTGCAAGTGAGGGCAACTTTTTTTATACAAACGACACTGGCACACATTGGCTTGATTCAGCGGTTTTGCCAGAAACCTTAATACATGATTATGGAACTGGAACAAACCAGTACAGCATTTACGCAATATATGAGCCGACGGAAAGTTCACCCATAAGCGCCGAATCAGGCTATGATTACACAATGGCTAAAAACGATACTGCAACCTATATTATAGCTGAAAACAACACTATAGTAACCTCTAACGCTGAACCAACAACAGCTTTTGCTTCAATGATGAGTTACATAGCGTCCGGTGGCACATGGTACGTTAAAAGCGGAACATACACTGGCTCAACAAAATTCTTTATGAACAGTATAAACAATACTGCTGGAACATTCCAGACAGGCGCAAAATTCACTATTAACGATTGGGTAAACACAAGTGTTCTTAACCTGCAAAACTCTAACTATAACAATTTCACTAATCTTTGGCTTGATGGCAACGGATTTAATGAATCCGATAGTCCGCTTCAATCAACATCTTCATCTGGCTTCATCATAACAAGCGGAAACAATAATCTGCTTCAAAACTCAACCATCATAAATTGCAGACGTGACGGAGCCCAAGTTTTCAGCAACGGTGAAGGCGATGAAGGAACCTACAACACTGTTCTGAACTGCACTATCACTTTTTGCGGATGGAACAGTATCACTTTTGGAGGTACATCAACTTGCGCTTTTAACCAAGCTCTAAATAATACTTGCGCGTACAACGGTGATTTAGGGATTTCAACATACGGCTATAACAACACAATCAAATACAATTACTGTCACGACATGAACGGAACAAACGGAGCGACCAATTCACAATGGGGAATCGCTCACGAAGATGGAATGTACTCAACCATCGAATACAACACAATAGAGAACTGTATATACGGTATTAACGTTGACGCTGAAGGCGGGGTAGATGGCAATTATTCAAGTGTAAGGTTTAACACGGTCACAAATTGCAATCGTGGCATAGGAATGGCCAGACATCACCACATAGTAAGCTACAATACTTTAACTAACTGTGGAACTTTAGGAGCAGACAAAGCAATTCAAATTTATCTAACTACAAACTTAACGGTTTTCAATAATAATCTTGTAAATTGTAATTCATCTGTCGCTGACACTGGAGTAAATACGGTATTTTACAACAACACTGGCTTAACAGGCTACAACATGCTAAACGTTTCTGTTGTAGGTTCAGGCGCAACGACGATTCAAGACATAGTTTCGTCAACGGTAATTCTTGGGCTTCAGTTTTTAGCAGATACAAACGCTTCTGTAACTTGGACTCCTGACGCTGGAAACAGTCGTGTTGATTTCGCGGTTGATGATGTGAACCAGACAAGTACAACAAGCCCCATACTGATACTCATGGATAGTGACCATTCGGGAACAGCGTATTTTGAAGGCGCAACTTTTGTCACTGTTGCCGATTGGGTTTCGCCTTTGGCGCAACAATACAATTCCAGCACTGTAGCGTTTGAGGTTTCTACGGTTGGAAGCAACGACACAGGCGTCACCCTGCAAATCCAGCTTTATAATAGTAGCGTAGCGGTTTACGGAAGCAACTTTACAAGTGCATCAGGCACATTCACAGGCTTAGTTAATGGCTCGTACACGGCTGCGGTTTCGGCGGTAGGCGATAACGGCGCAAGCGACTATAAGACAGTAAACTTCACAGTAGCAATTCCACCTGAACCAGAACCAACGCCGACACCACCAACAGGAGGTTCAGGCAGTTCCACAGGCGAAACCTACACGGTAACAATAATCGTTCACAACAACAGCAAAGTTTTAGGCAACGCAGAAGTACGGCTAGGCAACTTTTACGCTTACACAGACAACCAAGGAAAAGCAGTCTTCATAGGCGTAGCATCAGGCTTTTATGAATTGAAAGTTTACGTGCAAGGACAGGTGAAGTATGAAAACAGCGTTGACGTTGAAGGCGACAAAACGGTTATGGTTGACTTAAGCAAGCCCAATGAGGCCCCTGTTGATGTTGGAGAGGTTGATGTTTCAGGATTCGGTTTTGAAGTGCCAGTTTGGGCGGTTGTGGGCTGCTTGGGGGTTTTGCTTGCGGCTTTAGCGTTTAGTGGCAGGGGTAGGAGAAGAAGGAGTAGATGAAAATGCAGAAACAAGTTAAGGCTTCTAAAAAACTCTCTGTTTACACGCTTATCGTTTTAATTGTCTGCTCTGTTCTCCTAATCTATATTCCACAAGCGCAAGCACTCGTAAAAAGCGCAACTATTACAGCTTCATCAAACATTGGCAGTATCACAATAACAGATGAAACAAACTCGTCTTATACGCGAACGATTAGTAGTTTTCCGACAACCTTTTATTATGAAGCTTTTGACGATTTAACTTTGTCAACTAGTGACCCAGATTTTGATAGGTGGGAATATGGTTATGGAAGTACAAATGAAAACCCATATACCCTGCCTGCTGCTTTAGGCGATAATTTGAATGTACAAGGTATTGCCCAAATTTCTGTTAGCATTGACTCCCCCACATCTATTTGGTACAGTGAATCGCCAACTCTGAGTATTTCTTATGATGTTGTAGGATGCAGTTTAGACACTATAATATATGATATGTTCTGGTATGGACTACAATCGCGTAATGATGCTGTGTACACGGGGCCAGAAAACCTTGACATTGGTAATGGTCAATGGACATTAAATGCCACCGCATACAGCGATATTGAAGGAGTAATAGGTACTGACAGCGTAAGTTTTGGCGTCAACATTCCAAACCCAACAACATACACTATCACGCCAAGCCATGACGCAGGCTGCACAATCACGCCTAACACTGCTCAAGAAGTGGCAGAAGGAGGCAGTCAAGGCTTCACTTACAGTGCAGACACAGGCTACAACATGTCACAGGTTCTAGTAGATGGCAACCCTGTAGCAATCACTGGCAGCTACACTTTTAGTAACGTGCAGGCAGACCATACTATTAGCGTTACTTCTGTGCCAAAAATCCGATATTCTGATGTATCTGTTTCAGACACAATCGCAAACAAAACCGTTACTTTTTCAAGCTACTGGACAGACGAAACAGCGCCACTATTAAACTACACGTTCTCAACAAACAATACAGGAGTATGGGCAAACGATACGGCAACAGGTTTTTCAGGTACGCCAGGATGGGCTAACGTGTCTAAAACCTTGAACTCAACAATCGGGCAAACTGTAGGCTACCAATGGTTTGTTGTTGACACGGCTGGAAACTTGAACAACACAGCCATACAAACCCTGACAACAAAAGCCTACTACATAACAGCCTCAAACGACACCTACAGCCTGCTTGAACCGCTAGGGCAAGTAGCAGTTTGTTATGGGGCTAATCAGCAATTTAATTTTTCAGCCTTAGACGGCTACACTGTAGAGCAAGTGGTAATCAACGGTTCTGTTTCAGCATCC
>JBAZEV010000092.1:0-6271 GCA_041653695.1 Bathyarchaeia archaeon | reverse complement strand
AATACCTTTGAAGATTGCATTTTTACCGCTCAATCACCAACAGGCTACAGCATAAATCTATTATATTATAGCGGTTCGCAACTAACCTTTACACGCAATAATGTAGGTTGCACAGTTGAAAACACTGGCTGTAAACTATATTTCACAGGCACATGGAGCGACATAACGCATAATGTTTTTGAAAAAGTGCACCTTAGCCTTTTCAACGCCAGAGTTAGCCACTTTGATAACAATGAAATTTCCTCAACTGCAACTAATACAAACGCGATTCTGGCATATGGCGTGAAAAATTCAACCATAAACAATAATCTCATCGGTGTCAACGAGGCCGCAGTAGGAAACCAGTATTTAGGAATAGTCCTGAATGGCGATGGTGCAACATTAATTAGCGAGGACAATGACATCTATTTTAACCTTATTTTTGCAAACGCAGCAGGTAGTTATGGCATCTGGGAAACAACTGGCGCAGGAAATAACACATTAATTGGCAATAATTGCAAAAGAGTTAATGGCGTAGGCATTAAAACCGTTAATGCGAATACTGTAGTTGTCAGTTCATGGAATAGTTCAGGAACCGTTCCTGATTTTATTACATAATTTTTTCAGGGTATTTAGGCGGTTGCCTGCTAACAATCTTGCCATACCCGACTTTGTGTTTTTTTACAATCTGTGTAGAACCGTTCAAGTGATGGTAGAACGTGGGTGTTTATGCACAAGTTTATATGCTATTCAGGTTACTAGGTGCTGGATGTTATAGTTTGAGCGAACGCAGTTTCATAGCCTTCATTGACAGCCAACACAGTTTAAACGAGCAAACCAAACGTGGATATAAATTAGCGGTCAGACGCTTTGAAGGTATCGCTCTTAAAAAGTTTGAAGAATGCTACTTAAACTATGACATAATACATGCGGTTTTAGCTAAGCTTGATGAACAGTTAGAGGATAGCACTTGGAACTTGTGCCTGCAACGTTACCAGCGCCTTGCTAAATGGCTATTTGACCCTGACGATGACGATTGCCCTAAACTTTGGCGCAAGATTGAGCCTAAAAAGATTGATTGGAACAAGAAACTAAAAGATAAATGGTTGACAGAAGAAGAATTTTACAGCCTTTTAGATGTGGTTGACCATCCAAGGGATAAAGCGTTTTTTGCGGTTGCCACTGAAGGCGGCCTTAGGCCTGGCGAAGTTTTAGGGATTAATATTGGCGATTGTAAAGCTGTTGAGTACGGGTTTACTGTTATGGTTAGTGGCAAGACTGGAACGCGGTCTGTGCCGATTGTTTTGTTTGCTTCTTTGCTGCGTAATTGGCTTAATCATCATCCTTTGAAGCATGATAAAGATGCGCCTTTGTGGGTTCAACGTATCGGCGTGTCTTATCAAAGGGTTTCTTATTCAACAATGAACCGGTGGCATTTTAAACGGTATTGTGCGGCTGCAAAAATTTATCGTTGGAAAACAATTACGAAATTTGTCACTGGCAAGGATGGTGTGAGAAGGGAAGTTACTAAATCAATCAATGCTGTGTCGCTTCATTATTTGCGTCATACTAAGATGACTTGGACCGCGAAGAACCGTAAGGTGAAGATTACTACTAAGCAGGCTAATTTAATGTTTGGTTGGAGCCCTAACAGTAACATGTTTAACAGGTATTCTCATTTGGCTGGTTCTGATAGTGAGGATGCGTTTTTGGATTTAGCTGGTGTAGAACGGGTGAAGGGGCAAGCTGATAAGCCGAGCGTGTTGTTGCGTCAGAAGTGTTTGAATTGTGGGGAGTTGAATGGTGCTGGGTCGATGTACTGTTTTAGGTGTGGGTGTCCTTTGAGTGAAGTGGCGGCTCAGGCTTTGGTTGATAAGCGAAGGATGGAGGAGGATTTTATGAGGATGCAGCCTATGCTTATGGAGTTATGGCGTGAAAAGCAAGAAAAGGAGGCGACTGAAAGAGCCAAGAAACAGACTTCACTTTAACTTACCTCTCTAGGTCAGTTAGTTTATTATCCGCATACAAAATTTTATAAAGTATCTGATACAATACGATAAGCTGTTGAGGGGACTTTAATTATATGTCAATACAAAATAATTATTGTTCGATATGTAAAAATAGTATTGTTGTTTTAAATAATTCTGAAATGGTTGAGTTTACTTTTGAAGATTTAAACATTAATGATTGCGCCTTATGTTTTTGGGTTCAGTTTCTTATGCATGAGGCTGTTTTTGTTGGGCTTGCCTAGCTTGCCGTCTCGATTTTAAATCTCCAAGTAAATCATGAACGGCTTGCTCCCCATTTCTAGCTAATACTTCTAGGAGTCTTGTTTCACTTGTGATTCCTATAAGAGTTAAGTCTTCTTTGTTGTCTTCGAAAAACTTTCTTATCCATTCTGCAACAGGTAATGGTAAACTATATGTTTTTTGTTTTCTAGGCATTTTGCACACTTTTAAATGTCTAAACTTATCTAATGTAAGTTTACTTTATTAATTATTATGCCTTGTACTGTCTTTCATTTTTGAGTATTGCTTTGTATTAACTGTTAATTAGATATATCTTTTTTGTACTTAACGTTTTATATATAATAACGGTTATTACATGTTAATAACAAGCAAGGGGTTGAATAGCTAGTGACCGAATACACAAGCATATCATTAACAACTAAAACAAAAGAACGCCTTGAAAGCCACAAATTGACACGGGGAGAATACTGGGATGATGTCGTAAACCGTCTTTTAAACATAATTGAACATGTGGAGGCTCAGTAAGTTGGCTAAGGTTGTTCTTGAACCCGCAGTTATCGATGCTAATGCTCCGTCTGCTCATGATACTTTCGAAAGCGGCTTAGAGATGGCGCGGATGATTGATTCCTTAAACCTTGAGTTGCATGGTGTCAAGTCTGGCAAAGCTAAAGAGTGGAAACGCAAGCATGGCAGATTTGCCCGTAAGGAGGCTTAGGTTTTGTCTGATGATTCTTTGAACTCGTATACTTGCTGGGCTAACTGTTTCAAGTACATTTTTGAAAAGAAAAAACGGAGCGTTTAAACATTGACTGAAAAACAGAAACAACAAAAAGGGCACTGGAAATACGGCGTAATGGCGATTTTATTCGCTTTTACATCAATCGGAGTATATTTCCTTTCAGTTGGTCAAGGATTGAATACACCGACTTGCATTGGTATTACGCTATTAATAAGTGGGGTCTTATTCGCTCTTCTTTTTGCTGTTTGGTCTGTTGATTGGGGAGTCGAGGAGGCTTAAGTTTTGCAGTCTTTAGAACAGCAAACACAATCTTTCCATAAGTACATGCACCAAAAATACTTAGACTCATTCAAACTGGTTAAGAAAACCCGAACAGAACACCAGTGCGCCGGCAGTTGCAAGCAGGTTATTCCTAAGGGTTCCAAGGCTTACGTTAAGGCTGAGCAGGGTAACGGGTTCTATTTTGTAACCCAGTATTACTGTGTTAATTGTTGCCCAGTAAAAACGGAGGCTTCTTAACATGTCTGGTTCTTGTGAGGGCCACTTGAAACTTAAACCTCAGCAGTCCAAGATGGTTCCGCAATACTACTGTTTAGAACGGTTTTGCAGCGCGTATATTCCAGTGATTAAGCCTCAGCCATCAGCGTTTTGCGGCCAGATTGGCTGTAAGAGTGCGCGGGTTCGCATGACTTTTCCGGGTGTTCAACGTTGGTCTAGGGCTGAGGTTTTGCGTAGATGGAGGAGGCGTTAAAGAGTGGTTTGCCAGAATTGTCCTTACATTCAGTGTGTTGGTTCTCAGTGTGATTTACTTAATGCTTCTCTAAATGATGCTAAGGTAGAGTTTGACGCGGCTGTTAAGGCGGTTCCGCATTTAGCGGTTTTTCTTCCAAAAGATAGCCTGCTGAATGTTCCTAAGATTGAAGTTGGAAAGGTGGAGGTGTAAGAGTTATGGTTGGTGTTTCCAGATTTAGCCTTGGAGATTATGATGGTGGTTTAATTGGTTCCTTAATGCTGTGCATTGATTCTAAGCGCCGATGCATCGGTGTCGGCGTTGCAGTTGCTGTTCGTTTGTTATTCAAGGGGCCACTCCGAACCGCGAAGCCCACGATTCTAGGCACGGGAACAGTTGAAACGGGAACGGCTATGTGTTGCGGGAAAAGCGGAGTGCTAACTAAGGCTACTGGCAAAAACACCAGCTATACAATCGTTGGCTTGCTAAGAAGTATAGGTGCAAGAGGGGCTATGAAGCGCCATGTTATTACCTTTAGACATCTAAACACCATGATTTTTCATCAATCCTCAGCTTTGGATTTTGAAAATCTCCTATGTTGTTGCGTGGCTGAGCAACAGTTTCACCGCTTAAACTTAGCAAGCCAACCAAACAGACTCGGAGGCTTAGTTTAGATGCTTTCAAGGTCATGTGATGGTTGCGAATTATTGCAGAAATGCAAGATTCGTTTTGAAGGTGTGAAGCAAGGTGAACTGGTTTTTTGTCCGGATGGAACTGCTCATCTTGTGGATTCTGGCTCATTGGAGGCTTAACAAGTGTTGAAAGAACATAAGAAGAACTTGGTGTTTAATATGCCCCCATCATGTTTTGTTTCTAAGGCTCGTTACCGTATTTTAAAAGAGTTTAGTCAGCATGGGTTTGGCGTGGTTGCGCCTAAAGAATTGGAGGCTTGGCTTAAGTCATGAGTCAACAGGCGCCTTTGAGCCAGTTTGATTTCAGGTTAACCGGTAAAGATGAGCAGACGCTTAAAGCGTTTCGTGCCTTGCTTAAACTTGATAAGAAAGAAGTTTTCAGTAGTGACGATTTTAGGCGTTACCAGCTTGACCGTTTCATCCAAGATAAGCAGCATGGCATCGGTTCGCTGTTCAGTAAGTTGGTTAAGAACAGGTTGGTTGAACATGTTGGGTACGTTTCCAGTGATTTAGTGAGTAATCATGGACGCACAATTAAAACTTACAGGTGGAGGGGTGAAGCTTGAATCGGCATAGGTGGCTGGTTGTTTTGTGCTTGCCTTTGCTTGTTTCTGTTTTCTTTTTTGGTTGGTGTATGTATTTTACAGGATTAAAAAAGGTCGAGAGGGCTAATCATGGTAGAGCTAAACTTCACAATGATGCTTGTCCTAATTGGGAAGGGCAATTAGAAGCTAAACATGTGGAGGTTAAGTGGTAAAATGGGTTACATTTGTGGCCACTTTATCAGAGAAACCGGCTGGTGCAAAGTTGCAGGCATGCTTTGTATGGAAGTGCCTTTATCTCAGTGTGCCCAAATTCAAGATTTGACTGGTTACGTGAAGCTTGCGGAGGCTCCAAAGCGTTCAGTTAGGCATGTTACGCTTGAAATAAACGCTGACTTATCAGAGGCTACAAGTTTTCCAGAGTTGCTTTGTGTTATTTCTTCGATTCGAGAGAACTTGGCGGCTAAGTATTTATTGAGAAACGTTACGGTTACTGATAAAACGGTTTATTTTGCTAAACGTTTGGAGGCTAAACCGTGACTGTTGTTTGTCTTGAAGTTTTAAAAGCTCAGCAGCGTAGGCGTGAGCGGGGCTTTTCTGATTTCTGGCTTAACATCGAGGGCAAACGCAGTTTTGGGGCAACAGCCGAATTTGTAACAGCAAAATTAGCAAGCATAAAGGAGCATCCACAATGAGCAGTAGAAAAGCGGAGGCTGTTTCTGCCTAAATGGTTCAACCAGAACAGCCACAACAACCCAAATCTCACGTATCAGTTCAACAGTTCAATGATTCCGTTGAACTCTTACGGGGTATCTCAAAAAAAGGGTTAAAAATACTGTATTTGCTTGGTATTCCTGATAATACAGCACAGGGGATTATCGCTCAAGTTCCATGCAGTAAAGCCCTTGTATCCCATTGGAAAGACTATTTTATTAAAATTGGGGCTTTAAGGCTCAGCGAAAAAAGCGATGTCGCAAAATATTATGACTTAACTCCTTTCGGTTCAAAACTTATCGCTATGAGCGATGCGGGGTTTGTTGGTGGTCCTGTTTATGTGTTGGAGGATTATGCTTGGAAGTTTGATTTGGTGAGGGATGCGTTGAGTGATAGTCCTATTGATTGGCGTAGGGCTGGTATGCCTAAGGGTTGGGCGCGTATGGGTGTTTTGTTTTCTGGGGTGAGGGTTATTTTGAATCGGGGGGTTGTGCCGACTGTGGAGATTCATCCTGGTAAAATTAGGGATTTTGACCCTTATAGTTTGTTGGCTACTGCTGGGGAAATTGTTGGTGTGATTAAGGCTGAGTTGGCTTCTAGGCATGGTATGGTTTTGTCCGATGTTG
>JBAZEV010000091.1:0-6445 GCA_041653695.1 Bathyarchaeia archaeon | reverse complement strand
GGCGGCGGCTGGGGCTGGCGATAGCCTGCCCCCCCTTGATTTATCAACCCTCTTGACAAACAACCTTTTTCAAAATCTGTCAAGATACTTACAAAATTAAGTGGGGTAGAAAACTTATTTTGTTGGCGTGTGTTCCCGCCTGCGGGCGGGACTGACCGCCCTGTCGGGCGGATAACGAAACGAATATGCGGGTGCTACCGCCCCCGCTGGACGGGACGACGAAGCCCCCCCCTGCGGACGACGACGTAAAAGAAAAGCCGATTGGCTACCGCCAAGTCGGCTTTTTTTATTAAGATATTGGCAAGAATTAAAATCGCCGTTTTTTATTTTTAGCAACCGGAACGTCGCTTTAACTCTGCCAGCCACTTGCTGTTTTGTTCTGCTGTCCCTACGTAATAAGCGGCAGAACCCAAACCCCATTCCTCGTAAAGTTTTGCTCTTTCCTCTAATTTCGGATAGCTCGTTTTATTAACATCAAAAAACTCAGCAATGCTTCCAACAAAGCACTTGTTGGGGTTGTTGCTGATAGGCAACCCCTCAACTGTGCTACCGCCCGTTTCAAGCGTCCTAACGTACGAAAGCGGCACATTGCTCAGTTTTTCTCCCCATGGGGCTATATACTCCGCCACAAGCGGGTCTGGTATTCGGTTGATGTTCGCCATTTGTTCCGTAATAAATTGCTCCGGGTCGCCCGTAGGGCCGTTGACATATTCGCCCCTTGCTTGCTTCGCCCTGTTTTCTCTCATGACCGCTGCCGTTTTTTCTATCCCGTCAATCGCTGTCTGTCGCGAAACTTCCGCAGCGTCATAAGGCGTGTTTGTCGTGTTGACAACGCCAGCCACAAAAAATTGTGTTCCCACACCTCCTTGAATATAATATCTGACCGGAATTGTCGTAAGCAACTGATTTAAAACAGGCTTGTTTACAGAAAAATCATACTTTGGCGTTTCCACGACTGCTTGACTTTTTGGAGCTTCTGTTAAAATTTCAGTTGGCGACACTATTGTTTGAATTTCTGAAACATCTGTCGTTGTGATATTTTGTTTTATATTTTTCTCCGCAAGTTGCAACTGCTCGCCCGTCGGGACGAAAGTTGCAGCGTTCACGGGTCCCAAATTTATCGTCTTGACTTTTGTTCTCGTTCCTTTTTCCGTCACCGCGTAAACATTCAATTGAGCAAACTTGTTTGTCACAGTTTTATATTTCGGACTGCCATTTGCAAAATAACCCGACACAATTTTTTGTGTTGTGCCTCTTTGTGTGAACCCGTCTTTTGTTGTGACGCTTGAAACAACTTTAATTTCATAAACGATTAAGCCCGGAAGTGCGACAATGAAACTTGCCAAATTATTCTCTGCTGAACGCTGCAACTCGTCAATATCGTCAATTAAGTCCGTTTCTCGTGATACAAAAGCACCCGCTTCGCCCAATTTTCCTTGCGTGACAACGCCAGTAAAGACTTTGACCTGTGGGACGGACTTTGCCTCGGAAACGGCCTGTGTCGCAACAGAGGCGCTTTCCTGCACGTTAAACACGATAAACGGCAAAGCGGCACTGATAACCTCCTTTGTTGCCGCTGATCCGTCAATCCTCAAAAGTTCAGCACCCACAACGTCCAAAAAGTCAAGCATATTGTCGCGCGTGAACGCGACTGAAATTCCTTTATACGGGTCTGTGATTGCTGTCGCACCCTCAATTTTAAACATATCAAAAACTTTCTGAAAAACCTCAGGCGATAATGTTTTCGCCTCGCGGTAATCTTGGTCTGGTTTTAAAGTCCCCAAAGAAAGAAATGCAATAACTTTTTGCATTGTTTTTTGGTATGCCCCGCTGTTCCAATTTCCAAAGTCAATGACGTTGGAAATTGCAAGCGTTCCCACAAAGCCCAGGCCCAAAGTTTTTAACAGCAAATCGTAAGCAACCTTAAAACCTTTTACGTTTTTCGTCGCAGCCGCAATGATAGCCGGTGCCGCTGCCTTTTCTACGGCAGGGGCACCCTTGACTAATCCTGTTATCCATTTTGTAGCACTTGCACCCAAGCCCGTCACCTTAGTTGACAAAACTCTTTTACTCCACCCTTTTGTCGTAAAGCCAAAAAACTCAGCCAGCTTTAACGGCATTTTGCTTTTCATTGTTAGCGCGAAAATTCCGACTTGCTCGCCGAACTCTAAAATATCGTTTGCCAAAACATCTTTTGCTTCCTCCGCAGAAATTCCAAACTTGACAGCAATCGCTGTTATCATGTCGTGTATTTTCGGTAAGACAACGCTTTCAATAAAACCCCAAATCCCCAACTGCACAGCAGCGATTACAATATACCGCAATAAAATTGCACCTCCTCTAATTAAAACTGTAACCATGTTATACAACTATCAATTTAATATTTTGTTTCTCGCAAACAATTTTCGTGTCGGGACGCAACGTGTCCGTGATAATCACTAAATTTGGCGAAGCAGAAGTATCAATATTATGAGTGTACAAATCGCGATAAAAAATAACTTGACCAGTCGCTCTTGCTCCTGCATATGTTTTTAATTCAATAATATCTACGGAATTGCCCTTGAAACCTACAACATCAATTTTGTGCTGTGTCAACTCCTTAAAACCTTTCGCCAAATTTTGCTCTGTTCCGTCGGGTATCTCCGCACCCTCTCCGACCTTGACATTATAAGCAACCTCGTCGTAAGCGTCCGGGTACCGCTCCAAAAAACGCTCCCAAATGAGCGTTTCTGTTTCCCTCACATTCGGGTACCAATATTTTTTTCCGTATTTTGTGCGTTCCATTTATTTTAATTTTAGCATACTTCCCACATATATTTTACGCTTCCGCTCCCTCCTGTTCTTACCCATGAGAATGTTATGTTCGTTCCGTCCAGCGTCACTGTTGCCTCAGACATCACTCCCCCACTATTCATTATAGAGATTACTTTCGTTGTGCTTTCCGTCATTGCGAACGACGATAAGTCAACCGAAATTGTATGGTAAGCACCGTCATAATTTCCTAGTGATACTAATTCGTGTGCTAGGTTTGTAACTGCAGTCACTCTTATATAAACTGGTGTTCTTCCTAAACCATGTGCTATCACAACGTCTGATGTCGCAGCAGTCAAATCTCTTGTTGCCATTCCAGCTTTCCAGTTGCTCGTTGGTGGTGCCACCCAGCTTGGATTATTTCCAGCTCCGTTTGATTTCAAAAATTCTCCCGAGCTCCCTGCCGCCACACTTTCTATTGCTCCTGTGTCTGCTCCAACAAGCAACCTCCCGTCTGGCAATGTTGCTGCCCCGCTACCGCCCTGTGCCACCGAAAGAGCTGTCGTCAAACCGCCCAAACTTGTGATGTCGGTGTTCGCGCCTTTCGTGGCTGCGTCAGGCACTTTTGATTTTGCAATGTTTGCCGTTGCTGAAATATCAGCGTTGACAATTTCCAAGTCCTTGATGTTTCCTGTTTTGATAACATCAGCTCCGACTTGTTCATTGTTTGATATAACGTTTCCTGTAGCTGCTTGTGGCATAATATTTTTTTATCTTACTACGTCCTCAGTTTCAAACCAAGCGATACGTGGCACGTTTGCCGAAGCAATAACTGTCCACCTGTCTTGTATCGCTTCAATTCCGTCCGTTCCAAAATTAAGTGTCAAAATACCGCCCGGACCTATCCTGTGGTCGTGGTCTGTTGCGGTCACTGTTGGCGTTTCCGCACGTTCTCTTTTAATAAAAACACTGTCAGTGGCACTTTCGTTTGAGAAAATCATTGACTTTCTTAATCTGTTTCTCGGCACAAGTTCCTCTGCCACAATGCTTGTTGTTTTTGTTGGCATAGTTTTTTAGTTTATTGCTGCAAACGCGGCCAATATACCGCGTTTGCAGCAATCGTTTTTATTTCCCGAAAACCATTGTCACAACTGCGTGTCCTGTTCCAGTGTCGTCGCCTGCTCCCTCTGCGAATACAGAAATCGTATCGCTTGGGCTTACTGCAATTTGCAAGTCGTCAAACACTAATGCAGTCATGCATTGTGGGGCTGCGTCCGAGCCAGCCTGTACCGCAATTCTGCCACTTGCAGAAATTGGGATAATCTGCTCTCCACCTTGCACTGAGTTTCCACCGAGCCTTACATACCAAACTTGTTTTCCGTCTGCCAACCCCTCGCTGGCGGCTGCGACAACTAACTTTTCAATTTTGGTGAATCCGGCGGGTGTGATCAAAGATGGTGAAGTGACTGAACCTTGTGTCAAAAGCGCGGCTCTTGCGTCAACTGTTCCAATGTCGCCCTCCACTGTAATCGTTTTGTGAGCCTCCGACCCCGCGCCGGCTGCGTCACTGAATTCCAAACCAACAACAAAGCCAAGTCCTCCAACGTCTGTGCCTGCCATTTCTCCGAAAATCTGAATTTCATTTCCCTGCACGACTGGCAAATTGATTGGTATTCTAACTGCTTTGTTTACGTAATTGCCACCTGTGGCAACTGCGTTTCCTCCTGCGCAAGCGGCCAAACTTTCAGGCCCGTTTGCTAATCCGGGACCCTCTAACCTTAAAAAGGCAGAAAATCCTGTTGCCGCTGCCATGTTTTGAATACAGGCGACAGTCACGGCTGTGATGTACTTCATACCTTGCGGTACCATTAAAGGTCCCGGTGCGGTATCGCTTCCGACTGTGGTAAGCTGTGTTTTAGTGTCCAATGCGGTGACATCACCCTCTCGGACACGAAATTGTTTAGCCATGTTAATAAAAATTTTTAGTGAATAATTTGTCCTATCTCAAAATGTCCTACCTGTTGTGACATTGCCGTGTCCTATTTCCCTACTTTGACCGCTCTTAGAGCGTTGGCGACGGCTGCAACTCTCTGCAAGTTTGAAGCTGAACCCCTTGCACCTCTTGGCAAAGCGTCGGCTGCTTTTCTCGCACTGTCGTATTTTGACGAGTTGGAAACATACTTGTTTCTTGCTACGTCGGCAGAAACTCCGGTGCTAAAATTCTGTGCACCTTTTTGTTCAATGCCCTGCAACCAACCTTGTTTTCCGCTTCTTGCTAAACCCTTTCCGTAAGCGTCGCGTCCGAAACTTTCTGTCAACGCTTGCTGATAAACTGCTTTTGCAGCAATGGCTCTTGCTGCTTGGTCTTTATCAGTAGACCTTGCGCCGTCTGCGTAATCAGTGCTGGCGGCTCCTGCTCTTTGTTGCCATTTTGATACTGCTTCGTTTGCACTTTTCATGTTTGTAAAAAATTTAATTTTATATTTTTAAATTATATTTATTGTTGCCGACCTTGACAAATTTAACAATTTATGAATTTTGCCGAAAATATTTTATTGTGCGACTTCGTGTTCTCGTGTTTAACAACGTTAGAAAAAATCCATGTCTGTATCGCTTTTCTTAAAAAGAAAAGCGAGCAAAAGAACGATTAGTATTTCATACATATAGGTATTGTTGCTTAGACCCTTGTAAAAAGGTCTTTCAGCCCACTGACCTTTTTTAAAAGTCGGGCTGAAAAGGACTTAGTTGAGTATAGGTTTGTTGCTTCTGACCCCCGCTCTATTTAGAGGCGAGCGGACCCCACTAAGGTTCTACGAACTTACCACCACATCATGTTCTTTCAAATTTTGTAGCGCGCGGTAGGTGAAATGTCCTCAAAGCCCCCGCTTGTTTTACGTCGCACTTATAGATTTACCTTTCAACGACGCTGTCAACACTTGACAGATTATCTTGTGTATACTAATATGGAATTATAGATTTACCGTAAGACAGTGCGTTCCAACGCGCTGTTTTATTTTGTAGGTAAATCTCTTTTTTTCTCTTTGCTGCTTTCATTATATTTTAATTAAAAATCCGTGTCAATATCCCCCAAAAAGCCGACCTATCCACACTTTATTGACCACCCACCCATTGACTGAGTGAGTGGGGGGGATTATAATTAAAATATGTCATCTAAGAAATCCAAACCAAGCGAACGAGTGAGTGAGCCAGTCCTCGTCCTTGACAAACAAATTCGTTGGACGTATTGCAGAAAACTTGCAGAGCATTTTTATTGGAGTAGAATGTCAACACCCGAAATAAAAATATTTTTAGAGGATTGGATTAACAAACAAATTAAAAAATAAATCTATGATACCAACAAAAATTGTTATACATCACAGTGCGTCGAGACCCGACACGACAATGGAACAAATCAACGAATGGCACAAAGCACGTTTTAATTTTCCGTCGTCTTTCGGTTCGTTTGTTGGCTATCATTATGTTATTGAAGAATCTGGAAAAGTTTATCAGTGCCGCCGTGACAATGAATTTGGTATGCACAGCGTTCCGAATGACGGAAAAATTGGAGTGTGTGTTGTCGGTAATTTTCAAAAAGATTTTCCAACAAACGAACAAATCGTGTCGTTGGAAAAAGTAGTGAACGAACTAAAAAAGGTCTATAATATAAATGAGGTTTTGGGTCATAGAGATTACA
>JBAZEV010000090.1:0-6547 GCA_041653695.1 Bathyarchaeia archaeon | reverse complement strand
TTCAACCAGTTGGAAACTAGCCGCGTATGGACTAGTTGGCGGCGACGTTAAAGAAGTAAATATAATAGTCTACTAGCGGACTCTATTTGTTAATGGAGAATGCAAGGTTTTGATGTCTCCACAAAGCATTGTTATTGTAGGTAACGGTGTAGCAGGAACCACCGCGGCAAGAACAATAAAACAACAAAACCCGCAGACAAAAGTTTCAGTCTACACCGATGAAACCTACCAGTACTATCCACGCCCCAGACTCTACGAGGTTTTATCTGGAGAAACACAGCCGCAACGTATCTGCGTGTTTTCTGAAGAATACTACAAAACCAAAGGAATCGATGTATTCCTTAACAAGAAAGTCGCATACATCGACACTAAGCAACAAGAGTTAACGCTGGATGACCAAACAAAAGCAGCATACGACAAGTTACTGCTGGCTAACGGCGCATACTCCTTTGTTCCCCCGATTAATGGGTCTCAAAAGGAAGGCGTATTCACGTTACGGTCCATTAACGATGCTTTAACAATAAAGGATTACACAAAAAACTGCAAAGAAGCCATCGTTATCGGCGGTGGATTGCTGGGACTGGAATTCGCGTATTCGTTAATCAGGTTGGGTCAAAAGGTAACCGTTGTGGAAATGTTCCCGCGTCTGCTACCAAGACAACTAGACCATAACGGTGCAACAATACTGAAAAACAAAATCGAGTCGTTGGGCATAAACATTGTATTGGGCGTTAAAACACAGGAAATCTTGGGCAAACAAAAAGCGATGGGAATCCTGCTTGACAACAACCAGACAATCAGCGGAGAACTAATACTGGTATCCGCAGGCGTAAGACCAAACACTGAGCTAGCGACAAAATCAGGAATCAAAGTCAACAAAGGAATAATCGTGGACAGCTACATGAAAACCAGCGCAGACCACGTATACGCAGCAGGCGACAGCACCGAGTTTGAAGGCGCAGTTTATGGGATAATCCCCGCAGCAATAGAACAGGCAACCATAGCAGCAAACAACATGACAACAACACAACAAACAGCATACAACGGGACAACACCAACAAACACACTAAAAATAGTAAACATAGACCTAACATCAACGGGAACAGTCAACCCAGAAAACCAAAACATCACAGAAATCAAAAAAACAGACCCAACAAAAGGCATCTACAAAAAACTTGTAATAGACAACGGAACAATCATTGGCACAATAATTCTGGGAACAACAAAAGGAGTCACAACAATAAACCAGTTAATGACACAAAAAACAGACATAACCAAATACAAAAACACAATACTAAACGACGACTTTGACTACAAAAAAATAACCACCTTAACGTAACCGCCCCCACATGAAAAACATGCAGTTACGCCAAAGTGGTCATTGCCAGACTGAAAGACGGGTAATGTTAATCCTCTACTTCTTCGGTATCCTCAACGCCTTTCGCAGTGATTTTAAACCGAGCTTTTTCTTCAGGCAGATAAGGAGAATCGATAACTGTTGCGATTCGGCTACCTTTTCCACCTTTTCGCAGGTAAACTCTGTGAGTGGATGCATGTGCCATAACGTTTCCACCTGCTGGTCTGTTTGGGTCACCGAAAAATGCTGTAGGATTAGCTTGGACCTGATTTGTGATTACAACTGCAACATTGTAGGCTTCTGTGACTCTTAGCAACTTGTGGAGTTGAGCGTTGAGTTTTTGCTGGCGTTCTCAGAGGTGTTCTCGGCCAACGTATTCGCCTCTGAAGTGTCCAATCATGGAGTCAACGACAACAAGTTTCACGTTGTTTTCTGGAACAAATTTGAAGAGATGTTGAATGAGCAGTTCTTGGTGGCTACTGTTGTAGGCTCTTGCCAAGAATATGTTGTTTAATGTTTCGTGGGGGTCTAATCCAAGAGATTCTGCTATTTGGAAGACCCTGTCAGGGATGAATGTTCCTTCTGTGTCGATGTAGACAACTTTTCCGTTTAATCCGCCTTGTTCTTCTGGTAGTTGGACTCTTACGCATAGTGAGAGGCATATCTGTGTTTTTCCGACTCCGTATTCGCCTATGAGTTCGGTCATTGCTTGGGTTTCGAATCCGCCGCCCATGAGGTTATTCAGTTTTGTTGAGTTAAGTAGACATCTTTTCATGTTTTGTCGTTTTTTCCATAGGTCTTCGGCGGTCATGAAGTCTACGCCAAGTTTTTCGCGGGTGGCTGCTATGATGCTAAGGACGGTGTTGAATCCGATGCCTGTTTTTTCTGCTATTTCGGTTGGTGGTGTTACGCAGATTGATTCTGGTGTCGTGTATCCAGCTGATTGCAGTTTTGTTGCTGTGGCTGGTCCGACTCCAGGGAGGCTTTTAAGGTCACATGTTTCCATTTTTTTCACCTTGTTAGTTTGATGGTATGGGGTTGGTTGTTTGCTGTTTTAAAGCCCGTGATGTAACGAATAATAATGGCCGAGGGAGAGGTAACTGAAAGTATTCCGTTTTTTGGGTTTTTCCCAGTTGTTGACCTTTGGCAAAGGGTAAATTCAACAAAATACGGTAATCAGACAGGTCGCATGAATAGTAAAGCATATTTAGTAATGTTTACTTACAACAGTTCCAACTCTGACAAGGTAAAACATGAAAAATAGAGAAATAGCAGGGTTACATCATGGTTTTGGAAGTAAACTACAAGTTTCGAATGTTTAACCCCTCAGACCTAGAGGGCGTCATGCACATAAACCGAGAGTGCCTTCCCGAAAACTATTCTACACTATTTTTCATGAACATCTACAAACGTTTCCCAGACGCATTCATTGTAGCCGAAGCAAACGGGGAACTAGTTGGATACATCATGTGTAGAATCGAAACTGGGATTCCATCATTCAAACTACTTGGAATCGCAAAGAAGGGCCACGTGATTTCCATCGCGGTTCTTCAGGAACACCACCGCAAAGGAGTTGCATTTAACCTGATAAAAGAGGGCATGCAAGCCATGATAAACTACAGTGCCAAAGAATGCTACCTTGAAGTAAGAGAAAGTAACATACCCGCGATTCGGCTTTACAAGAAGTTGGGTTTTGGAACCGCGCGAACAATAAGAAACTACTACGCCGACGGGGAAGACGCCTTCGTTATGGCCCGTGAACTGCCGTTTTCTGAGTAGGCTTCATTTTTGTTTGTACAATAATATTGTTTGTACTGGATAAGTTCTAAAATAGTGCCCCCGTTAAGTCAAAGCCTAGGAGAACCAACAAATCATGGTTAACAATCCAGCGTCCGCCACAACTTATCCCAGTTGATGTTATCGCAGGGGACAAACCACAGCGAACAACCAAACAACCAAACCATAGTTAGTCAGACTGTCCAAGCCTGCTCCTTAACAGGGGCAAACAGTCCTTATTCGGTAGCATTCTATATCTGGGTTATCAAAACAAGAGTTGATAATATCGAAAAACTTTAACCCCTTTATTGACAGCCTTCTTGACAATTTCTAACATCGTTTTGCATCCGCTGATAGGGTATATTAAGCATATAAAGAGACAAAAATGCTGTTGTACACATCAAATTTTGGGTTCAAAACATCGTATTATCTATAGCATTCCAAAACGAAAAAAAGTTACTTGCTTAGCCACCATGAACCATCGGAACCAAAACAATTTCGTCGCCACCAGTTACAGGCGTTTCCAAGCCCTGACAGACGCTGATTTCTTTTCCCGCCACCAGAATTAACGCGTTTGGTCGGGGGTCGTTTAGTTGTGAATCAAGCAGCGTCTGTTTGAATTCCTGCGAAAACGTTTCTGATAGTTTCTCGATAACCTGTTTTACTGTTGCGGGTTCCTGCAGCGGTATCTGAAAAATTTTCTGTCCAGTTAACCGCTGAAATATTCCCAAAAACTTTACTGTTACCTGAATTGCCATCTTGTTAACTCTCTTGCAAACTGGGGCTTTCGCCACTGAACAACGTTACTATCTCTGAGGTGAACTCAATTATGTCGTTGACCTGTGTTATTGCTTGTTCGTTGTCTGTTTTTGGGTTAGTTGCCAGATTTTGGAGGACTCTTTCGATTTCAATAAGAAAATTCAGAAGGGGCTCATCAACATTGCAACGGGTTTGAATGGTCTCGTTTACTATGGAGATGATGATTGCGGGGTCGCCTAAACTGTAGTAGATGGCTGCTTGAGCCTTCGTTAACGCTTCGATGATAAACCCAGTAGCCATATACGGCGTTTTTTGAGCCGCAAGCAGTTCTGCGCGAGCTTCTCTTAGGTAACGTGTTGCCCAACCTTTTCGGTAACTGTCCATCGTTGACAAATAATTTGGCCTCTTATGATATTGAAAATAAAATAATATCAAGTGATTATAAAAAGGTTAAACAAAAACAGTCAAAGACGAAGAGAAACAGTTTCTTCGTCAACGCGTGTTTTACTCTTCTTCCTCAGATTCGGGGACTTCGTAGTCCTCGGCATTGCTCGCTAAACGGGCGACGTATCCCGCTACCCTGTTTCTGAGTTTTATTGTAGAAATGTCTGTGTACTCATCCACATACTTTTTGTTGTTCTCAAAATCTGGAGAAAACTTATTTGGATATTTCTCTAGCAACTCTCGGGCTACTCGTTTCACTTGTTCAGTCCGTACTTTTCCCATATTCACCACGTTCTTTCTGTACGCCATCGGCTTGTTTTTTTAACTATGAACAGTCCTACTCATCATGCCTTTTATCCCTTACGCCTGCAACACCAAAAAAGTCCACAAAATTCCTGAAAATCTGGTCTGCAACAACAGTTTTTTCCATGCCTTTGAGTTCAGCAACAGCCTCAACAACGTGGGGAATAAAACATGGTGTAGTAGTTTGACCCTTAAACGGACCACTGAAACGCACAGGTCCATCGGTCTCGGTCATGAAGTTGGTTAACGGTATTTGTCGGATGACCTCACGCATACCTCCTGAATACACGGTTGGTGGGCCTTCAGTGATGTAGTATCCACGGTCTACGATGGTTGGAATCAGGCTGTGGGGTTGACTGAACCAGTGCAACAAAACCTTCTTGATGTTAAATGATGGCAAAAGTTCCACAATCTGGCTGGTGGTTCCCCGTGAATGAATTACGGCGGGCAACCCTGTTTGTTCTGCGACTTTGAGCATTTCATGGAAAACTTGTCTTTGAACTTGTGTGGGTTCACCAGTTCCAGAATAGTTTGTGTCTAAACCGATTTCTCCAACAGCTACAACGTTTTTGTTTTCTTTGTTTGCCAAAATCAGGCTAACAGTATCCTGTAACTCGTCTGGTTTTAGCTGCTTTGTATTCCATGGGTGAATCCCCAACGCGGCATACACATGGTCAGGGTAATGCGTGGCTAGCTGCAGTGTTCGGTGACTTGATTCAAAGTCTGTGGCGTTAGCGACTAAGGCGGTAACGTTTGCCTGTTTTGCGTCTGCTACAACTTTTTCAACGGTTCCAGCATACTCGGTGTCGGCAAGGTGAACGTGCGCGTCAACGAAGTTCATAGCATACATTTCTCCATGGAGGGCAACGTTGTTTTGGGACTTTGTTTTCCTGTTTACTCGGTAACGGTTTGGAATTCAACGTTGATTGGTATATTCTCTTTGAATATGTAGACCACGGGACAGTTTGCTTCGGTTCGCCGCCATGCTGCGTCAAGTAACTGTTGTCTGGCTTTTGCGTTTACTTTTACTTTCATGTTAACGCCAGTTAGTATCGGCAAATCGTCAGGTTTTTCTGCTTCTGCCTCAACAACCATTTTAGTTAACTCGATGTTGCTTTGTTTGCACACATCAGCAAAAATGGTTACAGCACAATCAGCCAACGACATAATCGCAGACTCCAACGCCGTGGGACCAACATCAGTTCCACCCTTTGCTTTGCTCATATCCATTACTATTTTATGACCACGAGAATTCTCGGCAACTGAACGAACGTTTTCCACCCAATTTGCGGTTACTTTAATCTTAGCCAAATGTTTTCACCAACAAAACTAGTGGGCAAACGCAATCTTTAATGTTTGTTCAGCTTGCCCAAACAATATATTATCTTGGCAACAAACAGTGTATTGGATGTGCCATATTTGCCCAAAGAAACTGTTTTTACACCAAACGCACCAAAACCCGTAGGACCATACTCACAGGCGGTAATCTGCGGCGGAATGGCGTTTGTTTCGGGTCAAATCCCAATTGAGCCCAAAACAGGAAAACTTGTCGAAGCAGATTTAGAAACCCAGACGGTTCAGGTTCTTGAAAACATAAAACATATTCTAGAAAGCATAAACGTTGGTCTGGTGGACATAGTGAAAACAACGGTGTTTCTGAGCAGCTTGACAGATTTTGCTATATTCAACAAAGTCTACGGCAGATACTTTGCGAATAACCCACCAGCACGAACCACGGTTCAGGCTGGTTTATTGACAGGCGTTTTAGTTGAAATCGATGTAATAGCTAAAACCTGTTAAAAAAATTAACAAAAAATTGGAAAAAAGGAGGTTGTTCCCTTTTTGTTTACTCTACGTGTACCCTGAACAGGTCGATGTCTTCAATCATTTCTTGGGTGCAGTTCAAGA
>JBAZEV010000089.1:0-6638 GCA_041653695.1 Bathyarchaeia archaeon | reverse complement strand
CAAAAACAGAAAAAACAATCATTCGCTTATAAAACTGTAAACTTCATCACGCTTCTTCTGCCTAAAATCACTCACAATACTAAAACAGTACACCATCCCCAACCCCAAAAACAGAAACATCAACGGAACCGCCAACAATTGACCCCCACCAAAATAGTAAACCTGAGTCAACGCCAAAACAAACCAGCAACAACCAGCAACAACCTTAAGCAAAAGCCGATATTCAAGGTCTAACAGGGAAACAACACTGAAAACTAAAGTAACTATCAAGATTGCGGCAAACTGGAATGTTTCTTCAAGCACCATAACTAGACAAGATAGAGCATGTTATATTAAAAATGTTTCCTCTAGACAAGCGCCAGTAGCATCCCAGCAAGCAGGTACGGCAAATAACGCACCTCAAACCCACGATTTCTAGACAACAGAAACTTTAAACCAACAAGCAATCCAGCAAACACCAAGCAAGCCAACGGGTAAAACCATAAGAACCCTCCTAAAGGAAAACTTGCACTCAACGTGATTAAAGCTTTAGCGTCAGCCCCCCCAAACCCCCGTTTAACCGAATAAAATAGGACTACACTAAAAACAGAAGTAAACACCATACTCACCACTGCATACCAAAACAAGAAAGGCGAAAACAAAACCAACTCCAACACAGTTAAAACTAAACCAACAGGCGCATACAACCACAACTTATTAGAAACTTCACCTTTGCGGTAATCCTGGCAAGCTGCCACAGCAAAAACCAGTAGCAAAGGAACCAAACGCGCAACCTGAAAAAGCCAAAGCAACACTTTTTTTTAAAACCCCAACAGCAAATACAGCGCTGACCCCATAGCGTTTTCAAACCCGCGAATAACAGCAAACCCCACAATCAAACCAACCACGCTGCCAACCAAAAACACAACCCCAAACATTACAGCTCCACTCTCAAACTCGCCACTCTGTAAAGACCGCACAATCAAAAACGCCGCCAAAACAATAAAGCTGACACCAATCAAGCCAACAGCAACATACATGTTAGTAAACACTGTAGCAGCCGCCCCTTCCGCTCTAGTAGTGGCCGCTGGAGCAGGAGTAGGGGTTGGTTCAGGGCTTTCAGCGATGGCAACCGTGAAGATTACGCTATCACTATCAGTTGAGCCTTCAGCGTCTGATGCCCAAAAATCAGCGCGGTACGTACCGTTTACTGCAAGAGAAAAAGTGGCGCTTGCGCTCGTTAAATTTACTGGAAACAAGTAGCTTGAACTAGAAAAGTTCCAAACGTTACTCCACCAATGCGGAGCCGTACCGTTACCGCTAACTGACGCATCATGCGGAATCGTGCTTGAAGCATAAGTAGTGTTCGCAGGAGCAACGCTGATTAAAGCTATCGTGTACGTGTTAGGCAACGGGTCAGCTTCAAACCATGCCTTAATAGCTGTGTTTCCACTCATGGTGACGATGATTGGGCTTGATGTGCTTGTGTTTGCGCCGTTTATTTCCCATGCCTCAAAATGGTAGCCTGCGCTATTTGTTGCCGTCACTGTAACGTCAGTATAGTTAGCGTAAACATGCGCGCCCACATCAGGATTAACAGAGCCGCCAGATGAACAGCTAACAGTCAAAGTATAACTAACACTTGGAATAGCCACAGTAAAAACGACTTCTTTATAGTCTGATGCTAAGTTGGCGCCTATTGCGTAGGCCGCGAAAGTGTATGTTCCGTTAGTTAAGCCTGCGAAAGAGCCTGTCGCGTTTGTTTGGTTTGCGCCGACTGGGTTGCCAGCGTCATTGTACAGGTTTATTTGCCATGTTACGCCTGTTTCGTTGCCACTGTTAGAAACTTGATAGGACACGGTGCTGCTGGTGTACGTTGTGTTTTCAGGAGTAATAGTTGAAACTGCAAGCGAGTAAGTATCGTTTGATGCTAACCAAGCAGTATAATTCATACCACCCATATAATCTCGAAGCATTACACCAACAGAGTTTAAAGTGTAATTTGCGCCTGTAGCAAAAATACCCCAATGTGTAGTCCAAGGCGGCAAAGCCCACACAGCAAATCCAATATTGTACTCTGTAAGAATTGACAAAGTATTATTAAAGTATGCAGTTTCGTTTCCTTGGTCAGAAGCCCACAAATTATGGCCTATTTCACCAAAATATACAGGTTTTGATTGTGCAAGTTCTAATGTTCGGGTAACGTTAAATAGAAAAAGGACATCTTCATAACTATACTGCGTCCAGTAGCCTTCAGCACTGTTACGCATTCCATCACGGTAGAGATGCATACTGTAAACCAAGTTTGCTGCATCATCACTTATCGGGTAATCCCAAGCCCACTGAAAATCTGCGCCTTGAGTTCCAGCCATGCTCGGATAACTAGCAAAATCATAGCCTAAAGTCAATCCATGCTGCAAAATGATAGGTTGCATTGCACCTGTAGCCCGAATTGCATCTACACAGTATTGCGTAACGTTGAACCATCCTGCCTCGTCAACGTATGGTTCATTCCATAATTCAAACATGACGTTCTTGTGCCCTTTTAAGGCATTAGAAACGTTACTCCAAAGTTCAATAAAATCATCTGGCGAAGATATAACGCCGTTGTCAGGGTCAAAAGGCGGGTAAGGCAAAGACGGCATTGTCGAATTTGAACCATTGTTACGCCAAAAAGTAAAATCAACAATGATGTCGTGCAAGTCACAGTAAGAAATCATTGTTTCCAAATTACTTTTAAAATTATTGGTGTCTTCAACCCACCATTTCGTAGTTGCAAGAACCCGTATTATTGTACCATTCATTGACCTAACAAAGTCAACGTCTTCACGCATTGCCGCTTCATTCCAAACATTAAATGTGAATGTGCCATCTGCTCCAACCCAAGTACCAGCGCCGTTATCAATAAAATATGTGTAGTCACCACCCTGCAAATACACTTCCTCATTTTCGCTATTGTAGATTTTGTTTCCAACAACTACTAAACCGTTTAATATTGAGACTGATGTAAAATTGTAAAGGGCAGATGTTGACCAAATATTAGTGGTTGAATTAACGAAAACTCTTGCTTGAACCGTTCCAGTAGGCATAGTAAAATTATACAGAAACGTAGAATTTGTTGCATCATTTAAGTTATACCATGTGCTATTAGAGACTGTACCACTAACGTTTTGTTCAACAGTAACGAAATCTAAGCCTGACGTTACATTAAGTGGTATTGATAACTGGGTTGTATTGCCTGTTCGTGTGGCATTGGCAGTAATAGTTCCTATGGTTGGCGGCGTTTCATCAATAGGGGGTGTTGCGCTGTCAGAATATTCGCAATACATAGCGGCTATGGCTGAGGGGTCAATTGTACTGTAACCTGAAATACTTGAGGGGAAATCTCCATAAGCTTCTGATTTATTAACCATGCTGGTAGAACCTGACCAACTCCACCCAATTTTTAGTCCTGAGCTTGAAGTCCAAACTAACAATGCGTAATTAGTCACTTGTAGTTCAGGTCTGGTAGTTAACGAAAAATTGTACCATTGCCCAGCCGTAGCGGTTAACGTTCTTTCTGTGCTGTTTGAAAAAGACGAATTAGTCGCTATATCCCACATACCCATTTTTAGGGTGTATGTACCCGAACTTCGAATTTGGACACTTAATTTAACAGCGTAAACATCGGTCACTGAACAAGCATATATGCCACCATGTAGAACGTTCGTGTTTACATCCATAATAGCGGCACCACCAGTTGTTTTTCCAAATGTGCCAAACGTTTCAGCTTGCGCAGTTGGCGAAATTGAAATAGTATATAATCCAATAACACAAGCAAGTAAAAGATAAATTATTAATGAACCACTATACACTTTTTGCTTGCCAAATTTCTTAAACTTGGTTATCTGCATTGTTGGTTCTCCTTCAAAAAATTGTTTTCTCCATTTAACCACTTGATTAAATCCAAATGTTTCTCGTAAATGCGTGACCTTGCGGAATCGCCAAATTCGTTGCTTTTATAATCTTGCATTAAAACAGTTATTTCAGGTTCCGTTGACGTATGTTTTGACGTAAAAAGTATTTTATGTTCATAAGAAAGATTAACGTATCTTTGCAGGTATTCACCGTTTTTATCATCAAAATCATTTGTAAAAGTAAAAAATAGATTGTTAAAGTTTATGCGTTTGCAACGTCTATTCCATTTCTTAAGGGCTTCCTGTTCCGTCTTATAATGCATAAAATGAACTTCAATTTTGTCATCTATTAATCCTATAGGATAAAAACGGCATGTTTTATTTCGGTACTCATTGTTTCCTTGATGTCTGGAAGTTTTAATGAAACTCATTTTTTGTTTAACATAGTATTCCAAGTTTTCGATAAAAAGCAAGTATTCATCTGGAAAAAAGAATAAACCTACCGTTGGTGAAGTAAATTTTAAACCAAACTTATGATAAATGCCGCCGCCAATGCAATTGTTACTTATAATTGTAAAATTCTTGTTTTTTAGTTTGCGTTTGAGAAAATGTGAAGTTAAACGGTCAAGCTTCCAAACAAAGAAGCCTTTAAAGCCATCAACAGAGCATTTTGCATTTTTGTTTGTCGTTTCATTTTGCCCCTTATTAAGATTGTGCGTAGGTGTATAAAAACTGGTAATACGCTTGCTTATTTTGTTAAATTTTGAAAATTGGTTCATTTTTTAGCTCTCACCATAAGTATATTGCAGTAAAAATTGTGCATTTTAAAGTAGATGTCTAAAAACTGTTTACCTAAAGCTGTTATATGATAATACTTTTTTGAAGCCCCATTTTTTCCGAAGGGTAGAGTTTCATATGTAAGCAAGCCTTTTTCTTCAAGAGTAATTATTCGCTCTTTTAATCCGTTGAATGACATGTTACAGGTGTACATTAACTTGGTGAAACACACATTCGTTTTAGCATAAGCTAATAGTTCTACATCGGTTTCTAAAGTTGACCTATGCTTTTTTCTGTTGACTTTTAAAACATTGAGGTTTTTCACTGTTTAACCCTCACGAACCCCTGTTTAGCCGTTCTCATGCCGCCAACAATTTTTAGGCACACAGAAGGCGCAAGTCCATCCAAGTTTTCACCCACTAAACTAAACGGTTTTTTACTGTTAACTTTAAACAAACCAGTAGCCTCCATCCATAGACACAGCTAAACAAACACAGAAACAAACCCGCCAAACATTACCCTGCATGTTCTATCAACTGACAAAAAAACTTAAATAAAAATGAAAATTGGGATAAATTAAATCTTGAATTGATTTATGAGGGCGAAGCCCCGCCATCAAAGGGGTTACACCGCTGGGTCGCCAATCCCAGTATCATCAAACAGTTAAGCTTACATTGATTTGCCGCCGAAGTTAAGATAACTTAGTATTGCAACAGCGCCCACAATGATAATGCCAACAGCAACTAGGCCAAACGCTACCCAAATGTTAGTTTGTACACTAGTCCATGTAGTGTTAGCATCCTCAGACCAAGTGGAATCTGGAGTTTGCGAATTAACGAGACTGTTAACTACGATTATGCCAACTAGAAGCATAACCATCATGGAAATTAAAACTACGACTACGCCGCCAGCGCCTTTCTTGTTAGCTAAGAGAGACTTCATTTCATATTTCACCTCTCAAACATGATACAACATTTATTAAGCTGTTATATCAAGTGACAAAATATTTAAACAAGTACCAACAAAGTGTATGTACATGCGTATAACCACTAACATAAGCGCGTCTCAATACAAAACTTTTAAGCAAAAAGCAGAACAATTAAACATCACAGAATACGAATTAGCAAAACAAGCCATCCTAACAATCATTAGCCAACCAACAGAAGCCATGAAAATACGCCTAATAATCGTTCAAGCATTAAAAGAAGCCTACCAAATACTAGACGGCGCACCATAAACTATTTTTCACCAATTCAAGCCAAAGTTAGCCGTATCCGCGTGGTATTATGAAGCCTCTCTTATCAACTTTAGCAATTATTTTAAGAACAAGCTTACCTAACTGATTTCTTAACTCAGTTTGCATATCCTGTTTTAAATCAGACGGTAAAAAATTAATAAGTTCAACAACCTTTTTTATCAGTTCTTCATCACTGCATACGCTGTTAATAGAAACACTATATTTTATTTTAAAAAATTTTGAATACGTCTCTGTAATTGAGTGGCTATTATTCTTTTGATTTTTTTTACGTTTATCGAGTGGCAATCCAGTGGCAATCTTAGCTTGCTTTAGCAAGGTGCGTTCTTTTAAATATAATTCATGCTTTTTCTTTTTCTCTTTTTCTTTATCTGCATATGGCACTTTTTCACCTTCAAATGACCTGAGACTTTTATTTTTCTAAAGAACGCTTCAACAGTTCAGTTATTACAGCATCAACACTTTTCATGTTCCAATCAAGTTTTAACTGTAAGAGCTTTTTACGATTTTCTTCACTAATATTCAAGGTTTTCATACTTAACACTTTAAACATAAGTGTTATATAACACTATTGCTAACTAGCTAACCATGCCATACAAAGACCAGCAAAAAGCAAAACAACACCAAAAAGAATACTGGAAAAAAAATAAGGATTTGCGAAACGCAAAGCGAAGGCAAGATAGAAAAGAAAGACCAGAACATTACAAGAAACTCCAACATCAGCATTATTT
>JBAZEV010000088.1:0-6732 GCA_041653695.1 Bathyarchaeia archaeon | reverse complement strand
ACTGCTTCAAGTTGACCGATGCCAGTGTTGCAGTATACACAGTTGAACTCACAGTTATTATACGGGTCAAAACAGTGCCGCGTCCAAAGCCTAGTTGGCAGTATACCAACATCCCCAAGCACGGTTTTGCACTTTATTTCTTTGTAGTTAACTGGCATTACGTTATCCAACTACCGATGTTTACACCTTTAATTGCGACGTTATTAACATTTAATCACCCAAACAGGGCATATTAGTATCATATTTGAAGACTAATAATACTTCATTGTTGAAAACCACCTTTTTTCAGAAAACCCAATAAACAGAAACGGCAAACCCCAGAAAACATGCCATGTTTGTATCATAGTAGTAGTCTAATAGAGGTACATTGTTGAAAACAGTATTTTTCTGTTTCCCAAACCAACACCAATTACAAAACAACAGGAATGGAGCACACGCAAAAGGTGAATTGGCGTGTGGGTGGGAACGCTAATATTCAACCTTGATGAGCTTTGCGTGTGCTCAAGTTAGATTCGAATTCTGACAATAAAAAATTTCTGGATTGAACCTTCATATTCAGGGTTACTTCAACATGAAAACCTTTTTTTCTGCAGTTTTAGTTACAGAAAACTCTTCACTTTTTGTTAGGTGCAGAAGAGTTAAATTCCCTCCAGAGAAGAGCTTGAGAATAGGATTAACCACGATTACCTGTTGGTTGCTCCGTTGTGGTTGGCAGGAATTAAACATGAGCAAAGAATATCTTTCAAAGAAAGACGTTGAACACATCGCTTGGTTGGCGCACATCGAGGTTTCTGAAGACGAGAAGGAACTTTTCACTGAGCAGTTCAACGATATTCTGGATTACTTCAAAAAAATTGACCAAGTGGACACAGAGGGCATAGAACCAACATACCATGTTTTGGAGCTGACTAATGTGTCCAGAAAAGACGAAATTGTTCCGTCCCTGACCAACGAGGAAGCACTGAAAAATGCTCCGCGGAAAGATAAAAAATTCGTTAAAGCCCCCAGAATCGTCTAGGAAGTCAGATTGATATGCCGAAACTTTACGAGTTAACTGCCCACCAAACCATCCAAAAAATATACAACAACGAAACAACCGCCGAAGAATGCATCCAAGCAGTTTTTGAACAAATCCACAAATACGAAGAAAAAATCAACGCATACGTTACATTAAACGAAAAACAGGCACTGCAAAAAAGCCGCGAAATCGACCAAAAAATTAGAGAAGGCAAACCTGTTGGAAAACTGGCGGGAGTAGCAGTCGCAGTAAAAGACGCCATCTGCACAAAAGACATCCCCACAACATGTTCTTCGCGTATGCTGGAAAACTTTGTTCCACCATACAACGCAGAAGTAGTAACACGACTCAAACAAGCAGACGGCATAATAATCGGCAAAACAAACATGGACGAATTCGCCATGGGCTCATCCACAGAAACCAGCTATTTCGGACCAACACACAACCCATGGAACCTTGAAACTGTACCCGGAGGCTCATCCGGAGGCAGCGCAGCATGCATCAGCGCAGACGAAGCCATCCTATCGCTGGGAACAGACACAGGCGGCTCGATTCGCTGTCCAGCAAGCTATTGTTCGGTTGTTGGACTAAAACCAACATACGGTTTGGTTAGCCGCTACGGGTTAATCGCATACGCAAACAGCCTAGAACAAATCGGGCCAATGGCAAAAGACGTTTACGATTGTGCACTGTTTCTATCCGTTATTGCGGGGCACGATACCAAAGACGGCACGTCAGTTGATTTGCCACCACAAGATTACACCGCATGCCTGAAAAACGATGTTGAAGGAACCCGAATCGGTGTTCCAAAAGAATTCTTTGGCGAAGGAACAAACCCAGACGTGGAAAAACAGGTCTGGGATGGCATCCGTAAACTGGAATCCTTAGGTGCAGTTGTACTGGAAACATCGTTGCCTAGTCTTGAACACTCGTTGGCGGCGTACTACATTATCGCAATGTGTGAAGCCAGTTCAAACCTTGCGCGGTTTGACGGTTTACGTTACGGTTACCGTGTTGAAAAAGACGAAGGCGACTGGGCAACAGTATTCGCCAAAGACCGCCGAGCAGGCTTTGGAACCGAAGTACGACGACGAATAATCCTTGGAACTTACGCCCTTTCTGCGGGGTACTACAGCAAATATTACCTCAAAGCCCTTAAGGTTCGAACCCTTATCCGCAAAAACTTCCAAGAAGCCTTCAAAAACTTTGACGTTCTAATCGGTCCAACCATGCCGTTTCCACCATTCAAAATCGGCGAAAAAATCAAGGACCCTCTGGAGCTTTACATGAGTGACGTGGACACCGTATCCGTAAACTTGGCAGGATTGCCTGCTATCTCGATTCCATGCGGGTTCACAGATGGTCTGCCAATTGGGATGCAAATCATGGCTGCGCCACTTCGTGAAGATTTAACGTTAAATGTTGCTTACACTTTTGAGCAGAACACCCAGCACAAAAACAAAAAACCTGCAATCAACTAAAAAGGCACGAAACAACTATAGTCTGCATCTTTGTCATATGGTTTGGTGAATCAAAGGTGGATAAACCCGTTTTCCGCAAAATATTCGAACCTGAACTAAAAGACCCAATCTTTGTAGAAGGACTAGCAGGCCTAGGAAACGTGGGCATGATAGCCGCCTTCCACCTTATAGAATGTATCAACGCTAAAGTCTTCGCAGAATTGTATGCACCATATTTTCCGGACTACGTGGCAGTAAAAAAGAACGGAACATGCAGACCACCACGTTACCGTTTCTATGCAGCAAACACAGAAAAAAACAGCTACATCATCTTAACAGGCGAATCCCAGCCTTCCCTAGAAGACACCGTAGCACACTACGATTTATGTGACGTAATCCTAGATTTTGTCCAAAAATATGGAACAAGTTTTGTGGTTACAATGGGCGGAGTATCCGCAACAGAAACAGGAAACGAGGTATTCATCGCCGCAACCTCTGAAGAGCTTGCCCAAAAACATACAAACAAAGACGTAAAAGTATACACTGACTCAAAAATTGTTGGCGCATCTGGTCTACTTTTGGGTCTTGCACAGCGGCGTGGACTGCAAGGCATCTGCTTGTTAGGTGTTACAGCTGGGTTTGGAACCGAGCGGGGAATCGCGTTGTCTGTTTACAAGGCGTTAATGAACATTTTTGAGCCTGACCGAAAAGACACAGCATTGCCTGAAAAAAAACCTGAACCAGAAAAATAGCTGTGTTGTTACTTGTTTTCTGTTTCTAGCCGCGCACGAATCAACTGATTAGCCAACTGCGGGTCAGCCTTACCCTTAGTTACCCTCATGAGCTGACCAACCAGATAGTTAACCGCCTTCTCGTCGGTAAGGGCATCTTTTACACACTGCGGGTTATCTTTGAAAACCTGTTCCACAACATCTGACAAAACATCGGTTGACGCTATCTTCACTAAACCTTTTTGTTTCACGATTTCTGAGGGCTGTTTTCCTGTTAACACAATTTCTGGCAACAAACTTTTGCCGATTTTGCCGCTGATTGTGCCATCCTCGATGAGTTTAATCATTTCAACCAGAAGCTCAGGCGTAAGTTTGCATTCTGTTAACTCTAGATTGTTTTCGTTAAGGTTACGCAGCAGGTCACCCATCATCCAGTTACTGACCTCTTTGGGGTTGTTACAGATTTTCATTGTATCCTCAAAAAAGTCTGCCAACGCCTTGTCGCTGACCAGAACCTCGGCATCATATTTGGGGATACCGTAGTCTTTAACAAAACGGCTGATTCTTGCCTCAGGCAACTCGGGCATACTGTTTTGTGCTTCTGCAATGAACTGTTTGGAAATAACAATGGGAACAAGGTCTGGCTCAGGGAAATATCTGTAATCATGTTCCTGCTCCTTCAACCGCAGCGAAACCGTAACCCTGCGAAGTTCATCCCAGTGCCTTGTTTCATGCGCAACTGCGCCGCCCCGTTTTACAAGATTTTTCTGGCGCATAATCTCAAAACTCAGGGCACGTTCCACTTCTTTGAACGAAGAAATATTCTTTACCTCTACACGGGTGCCGCCAATCAACGAAATGTTTGCGTCACAACGCATCGAACCTTCCAGTTTACCTGAAAAAATTCCAAGATGCTCCAGAATCGACCGAAGCTTCTGGAGAAAAACCCTTGCCTCTTTAGGCGAATCAAGGTCTGGGTCTGTTACAATCTCCAGCAACGTGATGCCTGACCTGTTATAGTCCACCAACGTGTAAGGCGACGTATCTATCGCACCCTGATGCACCAACTTGCCGGGGTCTTCCTCTAGGTGAACTCTGCCGATACTGATTCTTTTCTTGTTCCTGTTAACGTCAATGTCCAGAAAACCGTTAACAGCAAGTGGAACACCTCCAGCTTGGTCATACTGGGAAATCTGGAAGTTCTTGGGCAAATCTGGGTAATAGTAGTTCTTCCTGAAAAAGAACATCCGCTCCGAAACCGTACAGTTCAACGCCAACGCAGCCATAACCGCGTATTCCACGGCTTTCTCGTTAAGAACCGGAAGTGAACCCGGTATCCCAAGGCAAACAGGGCACACCACCGAGTTGGGGTCTTTGCCTTTGTAGTCTGAGGCGCATCCACAGAACAGTTTAGTTTTAAGTCTGGTTAATTGGGCGTGAACCTCTAACCCGATGCGGACTTCGCGGTGTTTTTGGGTTGACATCTCTGTTACGTATTTTTTTCTGTAAGATTTAGATGTTTTGCACATGTTACACAAAAACAGACACCGTGCATGAAATTTTGTGAACTTAAAACCTGCTAAAGTGCGAAATAGTTAAATTTCTAGCGCCACACCGTCCACCTATGCCTAGAATATGCCTCGTCACACACTTTTTTCCACCACACAAAGGAGGTATAGAACAGGTATCCTACGAGCAATGCAAACGGTTAACCAATCAGGGGTACCAAATTGATGTGTTGACGAGCAACTTTAAAGGACGAAACACCAACCCCTTACCGGGAATAACGATTTACCACTACCCCGCCTTGAACGTGGCAGAACAGTTAGGTGTGCCTTACCCGGTTGTTTCTTTTCATGCATACAAACTGTTCCTGAACATAATCAAAAACTGTGACCTAGTCCACGCCCACGGACATGTTTACCTTTCATCATTCTTGGCGGGAATTGTTGCAAAACAGTGCAAAAAACCGTTCATAGTAACCCAACACAACACCTACATCGACTACAAATCAGTCCTGAACCTGTTTGAGAACCTTAACGATTTCACTGTTGGCAAATCTGTTCTAAAAAAGGCGGACCGTATACTCACAGTCAGCAAAGAAACAAAAAAATATGTCCTACGGCTGGGTGCAGACAAAACAAAAACCTCCGTAATGTACAACGGCGTAGACATCAACGCTTTCCATCCCGCAGACAAAGCAGTAAACAGAAAACAACTGGGTTTGCCCGCAAACAGGAAAATAGTTTTCAGCGTCCGCAGGCTGGTTTACAAGAACGGTTTAGACACCCTCATCGAGTCTGTTCCTTTGGTCGCAAAAAAGTATCCTGATGTCCTGTTTGTTGTTGCAGGAAAAGGACCAAGCAGAAAACTCATAGAAGACCGAATCAAAGAACTCAAAATCCAAAATAACATAACACTCGCAGGGTTCGTCCCCGACGAGCTACTGTCAACATACTACGGAGCCGCTAACCTGTTTGTATTGCCCTCAGCCTCGGGTGAAGGTTTGCCTCTTGTTCTTTTAGAAGCCATGTCCTGCGGGTTACCCGCAGTAGCAACAACCGTTGGGGGCACACCAGAAATCGTCCAGCACAAGAAAACTGGCATACTCATACCACCTATAAACCCGCAAGCAATGACAGATGCAATAGCAGACCTGTTGGTGAACGAAAACCTATGCAGCGCCATCGGCAAACAAGCCCGAAGAACCATTGAGGAACAGTTTTCTTGGGAAACCAATGTTAGGCAGCTGCAAGAAATCTACCGCGAGTTCATCTAGTGCAGAAACAATTTTATAGAAAGAGTCCAAAGGTTTCCAGTTAAAACCGCAAAAACCTACAGAGTTATCGCCCTTGTTCAACGAAAACCTTCTAGTTTCAGTGGTCATACCTGCCTTCAAGGAGGGCAAGACTATACGCAAAGTAATACGGGACCTTAGGAGTTCCTCAAGCTACGATACAGAAATAATAGTTGTAGACGGCTACTCCAACGACGGAACCGAAGAAATAGTAAAAGAAGAAAACGCCGCTTTTGTTTCTGAACCCCGAAAAGGTTACGGCCGAGCAATAAAAACGGGAATTGACCACGCAAAAGGCGACGTAGTTGTTATTATCGACGCTGACGACACCTATGACGCAGCCGACATAAACAAAGTTGTAACACCGTTGCTAAACGGCACTGCTGATGTATGTTTAGCGTCAAGGCTTGGAGGCACCTTGTTGCCTGGTTCTATGCAGGGCATGAACTTGTTTGGGAACCGCATGTTCACTTCAATCTACAACGTGTTATACCGCCAAAACGTGACCGACACGCAAACAGGGTTCAGGGCATTAACAAAAGATGCTGTTGAACAACTGAATCTGTATTCTGATGGAATGGGACTTGCAACAGTATTCCTAACTGAAGCCGCAAAAAGTGGACTAAGAATCACCGAGTTCCCTACAGTCTACAAACCTCGGGACGACGAAAGCCGCACAAAAATGAACAGGTTAAAAGCCGGATGGGCAATCTCCAGAATTCTTTT